>NZ_JAILZV010000169.1 GCF_023512315.1 Anoxybacillus sp. | reverse complement strand
TCTTTCACTGCTTCTAACGACGGCTGGCGGTAACCGGATTCATAGCCGGCGTATGTGCTTTTGGCGATATTTAACTGATCGGCGATATATTGCAATGACCACTTTTTCTTTTTCCGTAACTCCGACAATCGTTTGGCTATCATCGTTTTTCTCCCCCTCTCATCCCGAAACGTTCGCGAAACGAATAAAAACACTTGTTATTTTCTTTTTTTCTGAATATAATTGAAATGTAGGTACGCGAATCGCGAACAACTTTACTTATAATGTACACTACATCACACACAAAATACAATAGATTATTTATCACCAATGGGGTGGCGATGATGAAAAATATTTTACTACTCGCAACAGGCGGCACGATTGCTTCTGTTCCAAGCGAAGAAGGGCTCACGCCGAAGCTGACGGCAGATGAGCTAACAAGCTACATTACAAGCGAAAACCAGCCGTATCGGCTAGACAGCCAAATTTTAATGAACATCGATAGTACGAATATGCAGCCAGAACATTGGCGCGAGATTGCGGAGGCGATTTATCAAAACTACGACAACTACGACGGATTTGTCGTTACGCACGGAACAGATACGATGGCGTATACGGCAGCGGCGTTGTCGTATATGCTGCAAAACGGCAGTAAACCGATTGTATTGACCGGTTCGCAAGTGCCGATTGGCTTTGAGAAAACAGATGCGAAAAAAAATATACGCGATGCGCTTCGGTTTGCGTGTGAAAACGTCGGTGGCGTGTTTGTCGTCTTCGATGGGCGCGTTATTTTAGGCACAAGGGCGGTAAAAATGCGGACGAAAAGTTATGATGCGTTTGAAAGCATTAACCATCCATATATCGCTTATATTCATAACAATCGCATCGACTATCAATATGAGCTCGAACCGACGCACGGAAAGCTACAATTCGACTCATCGCTTTGTCCGGATGTATTTTTGTTAAAACTTCATCCAGGGACGAAACCAGAAATATTTGATTACATTCGCCATTTATATCGCGGCGTCATTATCGAAAGTTTTGGCAGCGGTGGTGTACCATTTCAAGGACGCAACTTGTTGCCGAAAATCAAAGAACTGATTGACGATGGGATGGCGGTCGTTATTACGACGCAATGTTTAGAAGAAGGAGAAGATTTAACATTATATGAAGTCGGACGAAAAGTGGCGCAAAATACGGTCATTTTATCAGGCGATATGAATACGGAAGCGATCGTACCGAAGCTCATGTGGGCGTTAGGGAAAACGATGAATTTGCTTGAGATTAAAACAATCATGGAAACGCCCGTTGCTAATGACATCACACCAAAACAAGAAGAAAGTTGGGATGCGTAAATGATGCAAACAAAAACAGTACGAGTGGAACGCGATTTCCTTGGTGAAAAAGAAATTCCAGCTGACGCATATTACGGCATTCAAACGATGCGCGCGGCGGAAAATTTTCCGATTACCGGTTACCGTTTGCATCAGGAGCTTATCCAAGCGATGGCGACCGTGAAAAAAGCGGCGGCACTCGCCAATATGGAAACAGGTCAACTGTATCCGCGCATCGGTGAAGCGATTGTCAAAGCAGCTGACGAAATCATTGCCGGGCAATGGCACGACCAATTCATCGTCGATCCGATTCAAGGTGGCGCGGGCACGTCAATCAATATGAACACGAACGAAGTGATCGCGAATCGCGCACTCGAGTGGCTAGGAGAGCGAAAAGGAAATTACCACGTCATTAGCCCGAATACGCATGTCAACATGTCGCAATCAACAAACGACGTCTTCCCGACAGTCATTCATATCGCGGTATTGAAGATGATCAACCAATTGCTTCAGACGATGGAACATATGCATGACACGTTCGCCAATAAAGCGAAACAGTTTGACCACGTCATCAAGATGGGGCGGACGCACTTACAAGATGCTGTTCCGATTCGGCTTGGGCAAGAATTTGAAGCGTATCGTCGCGTCGTGAAGCGTGATATGGAGCGCATTGCCCAGTCGCGCCAACATCTATATGAAATCAATATCGGGGCGACGGCGGTAGGAACAGGATTAAACGCTGATCCTGAATATATTAAGCGCGTCATGACACATCTCGTTCATTTGACTGGCTTGCCGCTTGTGCGTGCAGAACACCTCGTGGATGCCACACAAAATACCGATGCGTATACCGAAGTGTCCGCCGCATTAAAAGTATGTATGATTAACATGTCGAAAATCGCCAACGACCTTCGCCTCATGGCGTCCGGGCCGCGCGCAGGGCTAGGAGAAATTATGCTGCCTGCCCGCCAACCAGGGTCATCGATTATGCCCGGGAAAGTAAATCCAGTCATGGCGGAAGTCGTCAATCAAGTGGCGTTTCAAGTGATTGGCAACGACCAAACGATTTGTTTAGCGTCGGAAGCAGGACAGCTCGAATTGAACGTGATGGAACCTGTGCTTGTGTTTAACTTACTTCAGTCGCTTCATATGATGGACAACGTCTTTCGTGTGTTTACGGACTACTGCTTAGCTGGCATTGAAGCAAACGAAGCAAGATTAAAACAACATGTCGAAAACAGCATCGGCATTATTACGGCCATCAATCCGTACATCGGCTACGAAGCGGCATCACGCCTTGCCCGCGAAGCATTACGTACGGGGAAGTCCGTTCGGGAATTATGTGTGGAAAATGGTTTGTTAAATGAACAACAGCTGAACGACGTGTTAGACCCGTACGCGATGACAAGTCCCGGGATTGCTGGGAAACATCATTGATGCCGCGGTTCTATCCGCTGCTAATTCCGGATTGATGGGGAACACCATCGGCAACTTATTACAAAATTTTAGCGAGAAAGCCCCTGCTTTTAGGCATGTGGATGAATCAGGGATTTTTGTTTGGCGACTTCACAGCCGCGCTTTAGCGGCTGTTTTTATAAGCGAAATACGAAATTTGTCAAAAATGTGACTAAAGTATTAGGAGAAGATTGCTAGAAATTTGTATAATAAACTATAACCCTTTTTCGAGCAAGGGAATTAGTACATAGTGTGAAAGAGAGGGAATTAGTTATGGCAATACCAAGCGGGGCGAGCATGCATATTACGATCCGCCTGCAGTTTGCGAAACAGTTAGTGTCGTTTGGCGATATCGCGACAACGATTGGCCAAGCGGGAGGAGATATTGTCGGCATTGACGTTATTTCTTCGAGCAAAACACATACTGTTCGCGATATTACGGTGAGTGTGCTAGATTCTAAGCATGCAGATTTAGTAGTCGATACGTTGCGCAAAACGAACGGTGTGAAAGTGATAAACGTCTCCGATCGGACGTTTTTAATGCATATTGGTGGAAAAATTGAAGTAGAATCGAAAATTCCGATTAAGACGCGCGACGATTTATCGCGCGTATATACGCCAGGAGTAGCGCGAGTATGTACCGCCATTGCCGAAGACCCGAACAAAGCGTATTCGCTAACGATTAAGCGGAATACGGTGGCGGTCGTCTCTGACGGAACGGCAGTGCTCGGGTTAGGAGATATCGGGCCACATGCGGCGATGCCGGTCATGGAAGGAAAAGCGATGCTATTTAAGCAGCTTGCTGGCGTCGATGCGTTTCCGATTTGTTTAGACACGAAAGATACGGAAGAAATTATTCAAATTGTGAAAGCAATTGCCCCGGCTTTCGGTGGCATTAATTTAGAAGATATTTCAGCGCCGCGCTGCTTTGAAATCGAAGAGCGGTTAAAACAAGAGCTCGATATTCCTGTGTTCCATGATGATCAGCACGGAACGGCCGTTGTATTGCTTGCCGGGTTGTTAAACGCGTTAAAAATTGTTGGCAAAAAAATTAGCGACATTAAAGTCGTCTTAACTGGTGTTGGGGCAGCGGGAATTGCCTGCACGAAAATTTTGTTAGCGGCTGGCGTGAAAAACATTATCGGTGTCGATCGCCACGGGGCAATTCATCGTGGGATGGAATATGACAATCCGTATTGGAACGAATATGCGCAAATCACCAACCCCGAAAATTTGAGCGGAACGCTTTCGGATGTGATTAAAGGAGCAGACGTGTTTATCGGGGTATCTGCGCCAGGAATTTTAACAGTAGAAGATATCCAAAGCATGGCAAGTGACCCGATTGTGTTTGCGATGGCAAATCCAATTCCAGAAATTGATCCAGAACTCGCAGAACCATACGTTCGCGTGATGGCGACAGGTCGTTCCGATTATCCGAACCAAATTAATAACGTTCTTTGCTTCCCAGGCATTTTCCGCGGAGCGCTCGATTGTCGGGCAATTGAAATTAATGAAGAGATGAAGCTAGCAGCCGCACAGGCAATTGCTTCGGTCGTGACAGATGACGAATTGAATGAAACGTATATTATTCCGAGCGTCTTCAATAACAAAGTGGCTGAACGAGTGCGCGAAGCGGTCATTAAAGCAGCGTATCAAACAGGAGTAGCACGCAAAGAAGATATTATGTTTAAATTAGAGTAGAAAAAAGCGCCGAAGCCTCTTCCAGAGGTTTCGGTCGTTTTAAAAGGAGGGCGCTATGCTATTTGTATGGCTAATAGTTATCCCGCTCGTTGGTGTGCTATGGTTTTTAAATGTTGTTTTTTTGCTTAAGAAGCTGCACGAGCACCGTGATCCTCACAATCAAATTGTGCTTGGGGCAGTATGGACGTTTTTGTTCATTTTTTCTGTCCGTTTGTTCTTATTGGACAAATGATGGGAATTTTGTCGGAATGAAGCAAGTCCCTTTCTACTAGATAGAAGGGCTGGTATAATAGAGAAAAGAGAGAAAGGGGCTGACATAGGTGGAAACGTATAAACGAACATTGCTTTATCTTTTCCGAAATTATATGATTGGTTCGCTTATTGCAGTCATTGGGGTTGGAAGTACGCTGATGACAATGACGCTTGATGTTATGAAAAGCGATTTATATTTATTGCTTTTTGTGCAATTTATTTCATTATTCATTATGTTTGCATTGGAATATCGCACTTTTCAAAAAGATATTTCCCCGATTCGAACCCTGTTTTTTTCTCCTCACTTTAGCGAACAACAATTTTATTTCGCCCTCGTACAAGCGAAGCGGTTTCCGCTTTTGACGGTGCGGCGTATTTTCATTCCCCATTTTCTCGGATTGTCAATCCCTGCCGTTGTGCTGACGGCGGCGATGATTTATAATGGACTGCTTCATATTCCGTACGTCTATATATGGTATGCGTTGCTTGGAGCTTTTTTAATTGCTAGTTTGCATGCGGTAGTAGAGTTTTTTCTCACTGTTCAAGCGCTGAAGCCGCTCATTCGGGAAATTATTCAAATTGGGAGGCAACATGGTTTAACGGAAGCGGTTGGAGCGACGAATGCCGTTTATGTGCCGATTAAACTCCAGCTGCAAGTAAGCGTTTTGTTTATCGGGACGTTTCCGGTCATTTTGTTTGTTTTGGCAAGCCAAGTGAAAATGACGTTTTCGGCTGCCGACTTTGGCTGGGTGGTAGCGGTATTGTGCATTTCTGTCCTGTTTTCTTTGTTTGCGGCGCACATTTTAGCGAAAGAAATCGAAAGCCCGATTCAAGAGTTGCATAAAAGTATGCAAGGCGTGCAAGCGGAGTCGTTTGAAATGATTTGCGACAATATTTATATTGATGAATTTTCCGAGCTGACGAACGGATTCAACCATATGGTTGATGCGATTTTGCGTCGGGAAGAGAAAAATAAACAATTGCTTGATAGTTTTATTACGGCGATGGTGGCAGCGCTTGACGCCCGCGATACATACACGGCTGGCCATTCGCTTCGGGTGGCGACATATGCATTAGAAATCGGCAAACGCCTACGTCTTCCGGAAGAGCAGCTGCAAAAACTATATAAGTCTGCAATTTTACATGATATTGGAAAAAT
>NZ_JAILZV010000168.1 GCF_023512315.1 Anoxybacillus sp. | reverse complement strand
GTTAATCGCCTATTCGTTTGACATTGTCGAAAGCCAAGAAAGGAAGTTGTAACAATGGACTTGATTATCGGAAAAAACCCTGTCATGGAAGCGTTGAAGGCAGAGCGAGAAATAAACAAACTTTGGATTGCTGAAGGCTCGCAGCGGGGAGTCATGCAGGCAATCGTTCAGCTAGCAAAAGAGCAGAACGTGCTTATTCAATACGTTCCGAGACAAAAACTTGATCAGATGACGGATGGGAATCATCAAGGAGTAGTGGCACAAGTAGCTGCTTATCGTTATTACGATATGGATGAATTGTTTCGTCGGGCAGCAGACCGAAATGAACATCCTTTTTTCTTATTGTTAGACGAGTTAGAAGACCCACATAATTTGGGATCGATTATGCGGACAGCCGATGCGGTAGGAGCACACGGCATCATTATTCCGAAACGCCGCTCGGTAGGATTGACGCAAACAGTGGCGAAAGCATCGACAGGAGCAATTGAACATATTCCGGTTGCTCGTGTTACTAATTTGGCAAGAACGATTGACGAGTTGAAAGAAAGAGGGGTATGGATTGTTGGGACGGATGCGAAAGCAAACGATGACTACCGTCAACTAGACGGAACGATGCCGTTGGCGCTCGTTATTGGTAGCGAAGGAAAAGGGATTAGCCGATTGGTTTTAGAGAAATGTGATTTTTTAATTAAACTGCCAATGAGAGGACATGTTACTTCTTTAAATGCCTCGGTTGCCGCAAGCTTATTAATGTATGAGGTGTATCGCAAACGGTATCCTTTAGGAGAATAAAGCAGATGGACATTTTAATAGTAGATGGATATAACATTATCGGTGCTTGGCCAGAATTGCGAAAGTTAAAAGAACACGATTTGGCGGCAGCGCGCGATAGGTTAATCGAAAAAATGGCCGAGTACCAAGGATTCACCGGGCATAAAGTTATTATCGTTTTCGATGCACACCTCGTACAAGGAATCGAGAAAAAGTATACAAACTATCAAGTGGATGTCATTTTTACAAAAGAACATGAAACAGCGGACGAGCGAATTGAAAAAATGGCCAAACAGCTAATTAACGTTCGAACGAAAGTGTATGTAGCAACATCTGATTATACAGAACAATGGACCATTTTTGGGCAGGGAGCGTTGCGAAAGTCCGCGCGGGAACTGCTAATAGAGATGGAGGCAATTGAGCGGAGCATTGCGAGAAAAGTGGAGAACATTCAAGAAAAAAAGCCCCAAGCGAAAATCCCGTTGACGGATGAAGTTGCAAAAATTTTCGAAAAATGGCGAAGAGGCGAAAAATGAGTGGTTGACGCTGTAAAAATTTGTGCTGTATAATAATTTTAGTGATTTGTGCGGTCGGGGGGATCGGCGTGGGTGAAGGCTTCAGAAGTAATCACGACAGACAGTTAGAGCGATTGGAAGACGAGGAATTGGTAGAACGCGTTCATCAAGGGGATAGCGATGCGCTCGATTTTTTAATTCATAAGTATCAAAACTTCGTGCGAGCGAAAGCGCGTTCTTATTTTTTAGTAGGCGCAGACCGCGAAGATATCGTCCAAGAAGGTATGATTGGGCTGTATAAGGCGATTCGCGATTTTAAAGAGGACAAGCTAACGTCGTTTAAGGCGTTCGCTGAATTATGTATTACGCGACAAATGATTACAGCAATCAAAACGGCAACGCGACAAAAACACATCCCGCTCAATTCCTACGTTTCCCTTGACAAACCAATTTATGATGAAGAATCCGATCGGACATTAATGGATGTCCTCTCTGGGGCGAAGCCAACCGATCCGGAAGAACTTATTATTAATCGCGAAGAAGTGGACGATATCGAAGGAAAAATGACCGAGTTATTGAGCGATTTAGAACGAAAAGTTCTTGTGCTGTATTTAGACGGTCGGTCGTACCAAGAAATTTCGGAAGAGCTCAACCGTCATGTAAAGTCAATTGATAATGCTTTGCAGCGGGTAAAAAGAAAGTTAGAAAAGTATTTAGAACTTCGAGAGATTAGTTTGTAATGTATTGACAGCAAAATATTGGTGTGATAAATTTTTATGGACATCTTGTAGAACGGTGGGACCGCGATGCGTAAAAAAGTCATCCTCGCTTGTAGTCATTGCAATAGCCGAAACTATTCGACGATGAAAAATGTGATGGGGACGCAAGAACGATTAGAGATGAAAAAGTTTTGTAAAGTATGTAACACCCATACCGTCCACCGTGAAACGAAATGAAACCGGGACAAACATAGGCAGCTCGAAGTAGTTGGAGGTTATTATCATGCAACGAGTCGTAAAATTTTTTCAAGAAGTCGCACGCGAAATGAAGCGGGTCAGCTGGCCGAAACGAAAAGAATTAGTGAACTATACGCTTACTGTTTTGGCTACCGTCGCATTTATGACCGTCTTTTTCGCTGTTGTCGATTTAGGAATTTCATCTTTAATTCGTTTTGTGCTTGAATAACAATCGTTTTCGTATGGTATAATGGAAAATAATAAGGTAGACGATGAAAGCCCGGAAACGGGTTTTTGTTTTGTTTATAAAATGGTTTCTAGGGAGGGAAGGACGTTTACGTCCCAACGAATGGAGAAAAACTGGTATGTCATTCATACGTATTCGGGTTATGAAAATAAAGTAAAAGCCAATTTAGAAAAGCGCGTCGAATCGATGGGAATGCAAGATAAAATTTTTCGCGTTGTTGTTCCAGAAGAAGAAGAAACAGATATGAAAAACGGAAAGAAAAAAGTAACGAAACGAAAAGTATTCCCTGGGTATGTATTGGTAGAAATGATTATGACAGATGATTCGTGGTATGTCGTACGAAATACCCCAGGAGTGACAGGGTTTGTCGGTTCAAGCGGAGCAGGCTCAAAACCGACACCGCTGCTTGAAGAAGAGGTGCACACCATTTTGAAACGGATGGGGATGTCGCTTATTGATGTAGATTTTGATTATGAATTAAAAGAAACTGTCCGCGTAAAAGAAGGTCCGTTCGCAAACTTTGCTGGTACGATTGAAGAATTTGATTTAGATAAACGAAAAGTAAAAGTCCGCGTCAATATGTTTGGACGTGAAACACCGGTAGAGTTAGATTTTTCTCAAATCGAAAAAATCTAAGATGAAATAACTTGCAATCAAAAAGGAAAAGTGATACTATTTTATAGTCAGTATACCTCGTGATAGAGGCTGATAACATTTAATTGTTTATAAATCGATAAATACAGTTTTCTATTCGCGTAGCAATGAACTTATGTCTTACTGCCATAAGGGAGCTTTCGGAATAGAGAATCGCTCTCCTATGCAAGAAAATAGGAGGAAAGGGAGGTTACGCCCTTTTTCGTAACCTAATCGAGTGGGAGGGAACGTCCCTAATACCACATCACGGACTTAAGGAGGTGTGTCTCGTGGCTAAAAAAGTAATCAAAGTCGTGAAGCTACAAATCCCTGCAGGTAAAGCGAACCCGGCACCACCAGTTGGTCCAGCGTTAGGTCAAGCTGGTGTTAACATCATGGGATTCTGTAAAGAATTCAATGCTCGTACAGCTGACCAAGCAGGTTTGATTATCCCTGTCGAAATTACGGTATACGAGGACCGTTCATTTACATTCATTACGAAAACTCCGCCTGCTGCTGTATTGCTTAAAAAAGCAGCTGGTATCGAGTCAGGTTCCGGCGAACCAAACCGTAATAAAGTAGCGACAATCAAACGCGACAAAGTGCGTGAGATTGCTGAGACGAAAATGCCAGACTTAAATGCAGCGAGCATTGAAGCTGCAATGCGCATGGTTGAAGGTACAGCCCGCAGCATGGGCATTGTTATCGAAGACTAATGGGGCATAAGCTGGCTAGGGAAGGTTGCGACTACAAGGATTCATTCCTTTTCGCAACCTTTATTCGTGGGAGGTTATTCCGCTAAAACCACAATGAGGAGGAAATTCAAATGGCTAAAAGAGGAAAAAAATATGCTGAAGCGGCGAAATTAGTAGACCGCTTTAAAGCGTACGCTGTAACAGAAGCGATTGAACTTGTGAAAAAAACAAGCATTGCGAAATTTGATGCGACAGTAGAAGTAGCATTCCGTTTAGGAGTAGATCCAAAGAAAGCAGACCAACAAATCCGCGGTGCGGTTGTATTGCCTCATGGCACTGGTAAAGTACAACGCGTGCTTGTGTTTGCGAAAGGTGAAAAAGCGAAAGAAGCAGAAGCTGCGGGCGCTGATTACGTTGGCGATACAGATTATATCAACAAAATCCAACAAGGTTGGTTTGATTTTGATGTAATTGTCGCTACTCCAGACATGATGGGCGAAGTCGGTAAATTAGGACGTATTTTAGGACCTAAAGGGTTAATGCCAAACCCAAAAACGGGTACAGTTACGTTCGACGTAGCGAAAGCAGTAAAAGAAATTAAAGCTGGTAAAGTGGAATATCGTGTAGATAAAGCAGGTAACATCCACGTTCCGATTGGGAAAATTTCGTTTGACAGCGAAAAGCTTGTCGATAACTTCACAACTATTTACGAAACGATCTTAAAAGTAAAACCAGCTGCAGCGAAAGGTACGTACGTGAAAAACGTAACCGTTACTTCAACGATGGGACCTGGTATTAAAGTAGATCCTTCCACATTCGTTGTTGCACGATAAACGGTTGACTTTTTAGACGCCGTTTAGTATCATATACATTGTTTGAAAAACGAAAATCATTTGTACCGTAGACAGTAGGTGCTCGAATAGAGCTTAATTTCCTACCGAGGTGTTCCTAGCATAGAAAAAGTGCTGTATTAAGCACTTTTAAGGTACCTCCATGTCTACGTAGACATGGAGGTTTTTTGCGGTATAAGTGGTTCGGATTTATCTACAGGAGGTGTAAGGATGAGCAGCGCAATCGAACTCAAAAAGCAAGTAGTAGCGGAAATCGCTGATAAATTCCGTGCGAGCAAATCAACGATTATCGTTGACTATCGCGGCCTAAACGTAGCGGAAGTAACGGAGCTTCGTAAGCAGCTTCGTGAAGCGGGCATCGAGTTCAAAGTGTACAAAAACACGCTAACTCGCCGTGCGCTTGCAGAAGTTGGATTAGAAGGATTAGATGAAGTGCTTACAGGACCAAACGCGATCGCGTTCAGCAACGAGGATGTTGTTGCCCCTGCGAAAATTTTAAATGACTTTGCGAAAAAGCACGACGCATTAGAAATTAAAGCAGGTGTCATCGAAGGAAACGTTGCAACGTTGGAGGAAGTCAAAGCACTTGCAAACCTTCCTTCTCGCGAAGGCTTGCTTTCTATGTTGCTTAGCGTTCTTCAAGCACCAATCCGCAACTTCGCGCTTGTTACAAAAGCAGTTGCTGAGAAGAAAGAAGAACAAGGTGCATAAAATTTCTGGATTTTAATAAATACGATTAAGGGAGGAACATTACAATGACTAAAGAACAAATCATTGAAGCGGTTAAAAATATGACTGTTTTAGAACTAAACGACTTAGTAAAAGCAATTGAAGAAGAGTTTGGTGTAACTGCTGCTGCTCCTGTAGTAGTTGCTGGCGGTGCTGCTGCTGGCGAAGTTGCTGAAGAGAAAACAGAATTCGACGTTATCCTTAAAGATGGCGGCGCGCAAAAAATCAAAGTTATCAAAGTTGTGCGCGAACTTACAGGTCTCGGCTTAAAAGAAGCAAAAGACTTAGTAGACAACACTCCAAAGCCAGTTAAAGAAGGCATCTCTAAAGAAGAAGCAGAAGAAATCAAAGCGAAACTTGAAGAAGCTGGCGCTGTTGTAGAAGTGAAGTAATCTCGTTTAAACGAAAAAAGCTCGCTAATGATAGCGAGCTTTTTTACTATGGGGAAAAGAGTGAAATACTATCACGAGTGTTGATTATCCATTATTTTACGAAAATCATATGACTGAACACAAGCTTTTCTGCCTCTTCCCTCGA
>NZ_JAILZV010000167.1 GCF_023512315.1 Anoxybacillus sp. | reverse complement strand
TGATTTTCGTCTGAGATAATGTGCAAAGGATCGGAAAAAGCGTGCAAAATCGGAGAGAATTCGCAAACATTTTGCGCGGTATTTCCGATTTTCATCCAAAATAATTTGAAAAAGTAGTTCTGGAATAGTGTGCTAATTTACACGTTTGCTTTCCATCCTTGGTGCACTGCCAAAATCTTTTCTTCTTTCCCTCTTCGCCGGCTTCGCTGCCGTTTCACGTATAATCCGTCCGCCTCCACGAACAACACCTGTCGCTCCATTTCCATCGGACGATGTCTATCCACCGTTGCTTGTAACACGAGCTGCCGAATCGTTTCATGGCTCATCACCGCATAACCTACCATCTTCTCTAACGCTTCGGCGGCTTGGCGATACGAAGGGCCGGTAACGGCTAATTCGATGGCGGTTTCCTCCAATAATGGACTCACTCCCTTTGCGCCATCGAACCCGAGGAAGGGATCTAATAAGCACGTATACACGCCTTTTTCTCGATCCAAATAGTAATTGCGCCGAACCTCCACCTCCCCAAAGAGCGTCTGGATGCGTACCGTTCGTTTATCTTTTAGGTAATAGCGTTTTTTATCTCGTTGGTTGGCTAGCTCTTCATCCAGCCGTTCTAGTACCTGTTGAAGCATTGCTCCATAGGTTTTTTGCAACATCGAAAACAATTCCATTTCTATCTCTTTTAATATTTGCCCATCTGTGATAAACTGTTGCATAGGACTCTCTGACCTCCTGTTGTGGTTTGGTTGCACTTATCAACATACAGGAAGAGAGTCCTTTTTGCATCTATTTTGCTCATCCTCCTTCTTTTATCAAGGGAATTCCCCCTTGAACCACATGAAAGAGGATTTAACTTCCTCCCACAAACATTTTACTCATACCTGCACGCCTTTATTGTAAGGTAGCGAGTTGGTATATGCATAGCTGATCAAACAAAAAATCCATAGCCTCTCCCGCTATGGATTCATTCGATTCCGCAAAACTTCAGGCGGGTTGGCACTCCCGCATCTCCAACAAGGGCGATGGCTGCCTGTTCCATCCTCTGAAAGCTTTGCGTTATTTAGTCTGTCTACTACACCGTTATTGTCAACTCCATATCATGTACCATGTCTAGCTGAAGCTGTTTCATTGTCGTTGTCACCGTTCCACGTACACAAATGTTTACTTTTAACTGCGGATTGGCCTTCGGGTAAATAAATTGAATGTTAGCTTTATATGCCCCACTACTTTCTTCAATAAGCCAAAACATAAATTCACTATAAAAAGCAGGGATATATCCTAATTTTTCGCCTTGTTTCGTCAATACTAAAACCGCTTTCGGATCTTGTTCATTTGTCGGTTCTAGTTGAAATATCACATCGTCCCCTACTTGCAATTGGTCAAGTACTCGTTCCCCTTCATAATATCTCCATCCAGCAATGTAAAAATCAAAGTCAAATTCATTGCCGTATACATAAATGGGTGGTACAAACTCATACGTGTCGGTCGCCAGTCTTCCACCAGTAGCACGCAATAAATCCATATCTGTATAGTCATTTGATAAGCCGTGTGCCTTTAAAATTTCTTGGAAATCTGGACGACGACGATCAGGCAAACGTCGTTCGAAAGGACCAAACAAACGCTCGGATACATAAACTTTATTCACATCCGGAAAAGCTAAATGTAGGTGATATCCGTTTTTTAATGCTTCGATAACTCCTCTTCTCTTTTCATGTTTCTCATAATAAAACATGTATTTTCCTTCATGATGCACTAAATTGCCTACATGATATCGCTGACGAGTACGTTCATTTTGCCAAATAAGCCAAAGCACAAAAGGTCGAATCATGTTTTCACCTCCGCATACCATTTGATTAACCATTGTTTACGATATAGTAGTAATTGTGATACCCACCGTTTGTAAATATCATTCATACAACTGCTTGGAATTTCTTTCAAAATAATAGCAATTGTTTTTTCATCTACGTTGTTAATTCGCCCTATAATCTCTTCTATTTCTTTAGGATATAGCCCATAAATAAAACTTAATAGCTCCTTATACTTCGGTTTCTTTTTATTCGGCACCCCAATTAAAGAATGGCTACGATTCGTAAAGGCTTCAAACATTTTTTGATCTTGAAACATTTTTAGAATGCGTTCTTCTTTTAGTTGATAGCCTAACGATGCCCCATTATCATACACCGGGGCAAGTTGATAACTTGATTCCTCTACAATAACTCCCCAATTATCGCAATGTCGATCTTGGTTAGCAATAAATGCATCAAATACAGGAATTTGAACAAATGCTCTGTCAAGTTCAAAGGGAGATAGTACTTTTATTATATTCGAAAAATCGTAATACTTTAAGCTATATCGATCAAAATCTTCAGCAATCGTAAAAAATAGATCACCGCCCTCGTAAAACTCTGCATTAGCAGCAACGAAATTTTCCAGTAAACAACCTGTTAAACCATTATAACTTGCTAAATGCGCCTTCATTGTGTTAATCCCTATGAATTCTCCTATTTTTGAGGCAACAACTTCTGCCCAAGCTTCTCCGGTATTTTCTTTAGGAATTTTGAACAAACATCGTTTCTGGTTATGTGGACTAACTAACCAAAACTTTTGTCTCGTTCCGGATGCTTGCCTTTTATCATCTTTTTCCCAATGACTAACGTCTAGTATATTCACAAACACCATTCCTTATTTGTTAGTTCAGCGGCTAAAGAAATGATAGAATAGCAATATTCTTACCATTTCCCCTGAACTTCTTCTGTCAAATCAAATATATTGGCAATTTCGGCAATGCTAATAATTTCCCATTTTTTCCTTCATAACCCTTCTTTCACTCCTTCCCCCAATTAAAATAGGGGAATAAGAGAGACGCAAATAGAGAAGAATGAATTTTGCTTTTACTTGTTGGTGAGGGAATGGATTTTGACGAGCGCACATGCGAAAACAGAGAGTCACATAATGGATATATATGTAAATTTTGGATATTTTCAAGGGAAGGTACCTCGACTAGGAAGATTCCACCATTCCCCTAACATCTTCTTCATCTCTGTCTAGGATATGAGCAATTTGTGCAATGCTCATCCCTTTCTCCGCCATTTTCCGAATTATTTCTCGCTCTTTTTGCTTCATGCCTTCTTCTCGACCTTGTTCCAATCCCGCTTGCCGTTCGCTGCGGATGTTGGTTAGCTGGTCAAGCAGCCATTTGAGTCGCATTTCATACGCATAGCGGTTTTCTGGGTCAACGCTTAAATGTTGCCACTCCTCCAACGCTTCTAAAATTTCTTGTTCTGCCATCGCGATTCCCTCCAATTCGCGAAACATCTTTTCATCCACCTTCTTCGTTCGGCTGTCTACGGCCGATAACATCATCAGCCACGGCCATTCCGGTGACCGTTTCATGTCACGGCGGTATTTCTTCCATTTTATCATAAATTGTGACAAATCAATGGCGTGGAATTCAAGATGTGGGCTCCAAAGGAACTGCTCTTCGTCTTCGCGGATGTGAAATACGGTGTGAAAGCGGTCCGTTTCATGCGGAAAGAACGGATAGTTGAGGATCGCGATCATAATTGTTGGTGGAAGCGAGGAATACGGTTCTCCTTTCGATAGCGAGGACGAAAACAGCCGCGCCCAGTAGTACAGAAGGCGTTCTGGCATACTATACTGATGAACGATTTGAATTTCCACATGGATTCATTCGCCGCGATCGGTGCGCATGAGCACGTCTAACCGACCCGTTTTTCCTTCTTCCGTCTATTTCGTCAGCTCGGTGTTTTCAAACTGCGCATCGACGATTCGGTCATCGCCTGTCCGATGCAAAAGCGCGTTTAAAAACGCCATCGTAATCGACTTTCGGCTCGGATGCCCGAACAGCTGTTTAAACATAAAATCCATTTTCAAATCGAGGTATTGCATGAGGATCATCCTTTCGAGGAATTTAGGAGAGTACAACTTGATTAAAGCAGAGGAATAAGAGAAATGGAAATGTGGAAAATTCAATTTTCGGGCACATTTCCTACAATAAAAAGCAAAAAAAGCCGGGGAAATTGGCTCTTAAATGCGGTAAAAATGAATTTTTGTTATCTCGTTTTTGGGTAATTGTTGGCAGGGGAATAGATTTCGCTTTACCTGCTACTCTCGCAACGTTCGTCATTCTGCGTCGTGCGGCACCTTGCCTTTAGAGGAGCGCACATGCAAAAACAGAGAGCCACGCTATGACTCTCTGTTTCTACAAATCTCGACAATCTTCGGATCGCAGTGCACTGGCACCGTATCCTATGCTTGAAACGTTGCTACCCGAATCGGGATTTCGATTTTGATCCCCGCGCACATCCCTCAGTCCATAAATCACAAACGCTTCAACTCATCAAACACCTTATCTTTTATGTTTGTTGATGTAACGGATAATAAGTCGACTTCCTTCCAGATAATTTCTTGAATTTTACCATATTTCTCTGAGACCTTCTCATTGTTTGGAATCGTTTTGCCAATTCTATTTTCAAGCTGGCTATCAGTAAAATTATCGCCATCGTATAAAGGCCAATAGAAAAGCCAATGCTCAGAAACGCTCGGCGGTTTATCCCAATGCTCAAGAGATGGGTATACATATTTGCATAACGTCATTCGCGGTTCTTCTTCAAAAGACAGTTCAATCGCATAGATTGGGTCGTTTTTCAATCCATTCCCCGACTGACAAGGCGGAGCAGAGTCTCTCTGGTATAGCTTAATAAAAGATTGGATGAACCACCCTCCATACTCGCGATCGGACTTCCAACGCAAAAATTGCGGAATAACTGGAACAAATCCGCATTCAACCGATTGACGATCCAGTTCTGCTAACAGTTTATCAACATTCTCATACGTTTTTCGTACAACTTCAAACGCGTTTTTAATGTTTTCCAGTACACTATTGAAACTCATAATATCTCCCCTTTTCAATCATACTTACATCAAAATGAAAAAACTGCTCATCCGAATGAAAACAAAAATAAGAACCATATTCAACAATAGGATAAGAAAGGTGTTGGAAACATTGAAAACGCTCAAATCCCTTCTTTCTCAACAAAGCAACTAAATCTTTCAGCATTAACCTTTCAAATTCATTTAACGTTTCGTCTTTCTGCATATGCATCAGCTGCATGAACACTTCTTGCCATGACATATACCCGAAATGAACACCGCTTGGCAACTTTCGCTCTTCTATCGCCCTTTTAGCCATCATGTTCACTTCCGGTTCTTTACCCAACAAAAGCAAAAACTTAGGAGTCTGTCTTTTATCCGCTAATAAATCCATCGCTTCTCGCACCAATTGATCGTCTGACGATAAAGGGCTATGATATTTCACTTCGATTCCTATCGTCAAATAATCCAATTCGAGCCAAACATCCATTTCGCTTCTTTCCCTCTTTGCCCAAAACGTAACTTTCTCCCCGATAAACTCATCGTTTTGCATAGCTAAACCATTTTGGAATACCGTTTGAGTAGCTGAAGAAAAAAAGACAGCCCTGCTCAAAAGCGGCTGAAGCCCTTTGTGAAAAGGAAGATAACGCAACGTTCCGAACATGTTTGCGGTTAACTGGTCTTCGAGACGCTCACTGAAGTTCGAACCGTTTGAGGATATTTTTCCATGTATTTCAGCTAACAAGTCTCTTTCCCTCCCCTAAAATTGAGCACATTCCCCGATTCAATTGTACGGAAAGAAGAGGGAAAATGTTGTCGAATATTGTAGAAACCTACAGGAAATTTTGAATATTTTTTGCTTCATAAGAGCGGATTTGTCCTTCTTACTGACACACACGCATACATAATTAAAGGGAGCCGGATGGCTCCCTTTGTTATATAAGATCATGTTTAAAAAAGAGGAACAGCACCATATCATTTCAACCTCTCAATTTCTTCCACAGACAACTCCGTTAGTTCATGAATCGTCTGTACGTCGTACCCTTTTTCCAGCATCTTTTTCGCAATCTGGCGTTTTTCTT
>NZ_JAILZV010000166.1 GCF_023512315.1 Anoxybacillus sp. | reverse complement strand
TTCGAGGGAAGAGGCAGAAAAGCTTGTGTTCAGTCATATGATTTTCGTAAAATAATGGATAATCAACACTCGTGATAAAATAAAAAAGCCTTCCAAGAAGAAGACTTTTGCGTTTCTCCTTCTTATCTTTCAAGCAAACCGCTTGTCTGGAATTAGCACCTTGACGTCGGTCAGGTTGCTGAAGGTTCACAGGGCCAGTCCCTCCCCTTCTCTCGATAAGAGCACGTATACGGTTTATACATAAATGTAACTGATTTTTTCGAAATATTCAACTATTGTTTACAAAAAAAGAAGGCGTAGCGCCTTCTTAACGGTAGTTGACAAACTGTACGTCGATTGGCAAATCGGCTTCGCGGATGGCAGCGATGACTTTTTGTAAATCGTCTTTGCTTTTGCCGCTAACGCGAATTTGGTCTTCTTGAATTTGGCTTTTCACTTTTAAGCCTGTGTTTTTAATGATGGTGTTAATTTTTTTGGCGTTGTCTTTGTCGATGCCTTGGACGAGTTTCGCTCGTTGGCGCACCGTTCCGCCAGAGGCAGGTTCGATTTTTCCGTACTGAATGTTTTTTGTCGGAACGCCGCGCTTAATCAGCTTACCAATTAACACGTCTTTTAATTGTTCTAGTTTGAACTCATCGTCAGAAATTAAAATGAGTTCCTCTTTTTCGAGCGAAATATCGCTTTTACTTCCTTTGAAGTCATAGCGGTTTTGAATTTCTTTTAACGCAATGTTCACCGCATTAGTGACTTCGGAAAGGTCTACTTTTGAAACAATATCAAATGAACTTTCTTTCGACATATACTACCTCCAACGATTTGGTCATTTTGTTTTCATTATAGTAAAATGAAGCTGGAGAAACAATAATAAAAGGAAGATGCATAATGATAGCAGGAGAGATGATGACATTAACCGTAAAGAGAGAAGTGCCGTTTGGGTATTTTTTGACAGATGGTACAGAAGAAGTATTGCTTCATAAAAGTGAAACAGAACGGGCGTTGACGGAGCAGGAAGAGGTGACGGTTTTTTTGTATCATGACCACCAAGGGCGGTTATGTGCGACAACGAAAACGCCAAAAATTACGAACGATACGTACGATTGGGTGGAAGTTGTCGATGTGATGCCGAAACTCGGGGTGTTTGTCAACATCGGCATTTCGAAAGATGTGCTCGTATCGGTCGATGATTTGCCGCCGCTTTTGGAATTATGGCCAAAGCGTGGAGACGAACTGTATTGTTCGTTAAAAACGGACAAACGGGGACGGTTACTGGCGCAATTAGCGACAGATGAAGTCATGAGACAAATGGCGGTGAAAGCACCGGAATCAGCGCTTAATCAATCGATTCGTGGACGGGTGTACCGTTTAATCAAAGCTGGCGCCTTTCTTTTTTCGGATGTCGGCTATATCGGTTTTATTCATGAATCACAGCGCCGTAAAGAACCACGCCTCGGCGAACTGGTGGAAGGGCGGGTTATCGGCGTAAAAGAGGACGGGACGGTGAACGTGTCGCTTCTTCCGCGCAAACATGAAAGTTTAGACGAAGATGCGGACAAGATTTATCGCTATTTAGAAAGCCGTGGGGGAGCGATGCCGTATCATGATAAAAGCGACCCAGATGATATTAAAGCGCGGTTTCAGATGAGTAAAGCTGCTTTTAAACGAGCGATGGGGCGTTTAATGAAAGCAAAAAAAGTATATCAAGAAAATGGTTGGACGTATATTACGAAAGAGGAAGAATGAAAAAAGCGGAGCGAACGTGCTTCGCTTTTTTTTCTTAAGAAACTAAAAACATTTTAGGAAATAACCGATAAAAATAGTGGACATTTTTATTGTGAAAGGACGAGGGAGATGAAACGATTCCGCCTGATCGTGGCAATGTTGCTAGTAATCGGTCTTTTTGCTGGTTGTTCAGCACAGGAAGGAGTAAAACCGAAAAAACGGATAAAAGTAGGAATTATGTTGTCTGATGTCGGACTTGGTGATCAATCATTTAGCGATTCTGCTTTCCGTGGACTAATGAAAGCGCGGGATGAACTTGGCATCATTTTTGATTATCGGGAGCTGCAAGATACGAAAACATATGAACAAGGATTAAAGGAGTTAGTAGAGGAAGGAAACGATATCGTTATTGGGCTTGGATTTATGGTGCAACAAGATTTGGAAAAAGTAGCGAAACGATATCCGAAACAAAAATTTATTTTAATTGATTCTGTGTCGAATTTGAAAAACGTCACATCGATTACGTTTAAAGAAGATGAAGGGAGTTTCCTTGCAGGGGTTGTCGCGGCGATGACAACTAAAACGAATAACATCGGATTTATCGGTGGGGCAGACGTACCGCTTATTCGTAAATTTGCCGTTGGATTTGAAAAAGGGGTGCATGCAATCAAACCAACTGCCGCAGTCGATGTTGTGTATGCTGGCGATTTTGGGAATGACAAACTTGGTGCCAATATCGCGAAAGGAATGTTCGCGAAAGGGTGCGATGTCGTATACACGGCGGCAGGGTTTACGGGAGTTGGTGCATTAAAAGAAGCAGAAGCGCACGGGGTTTACGCCATTGGCGTAGATAGCGACCAATATTTTTATGCCGAAAAAGCCGTTGTCACATCGATGGTCAAAAATGTAGATGTGGCGTTGTTTACTGTTTTAAAACAATATGCAGAGAAAGGGAAGTTAGAAAGCGGAACGGTGCAGCTTGGGTTGAAAGAAAACGGGGTTGGTCTTGCGCCGATTCGTGTTGTGCCATGGAGCGATCCGCAGCAAAAACTGGTCGAGCAATGGAAAGAAAAAATTGAAAATGGCGAAGTCACAATGAATGAATAGAAAAGGGGAATTGCAATGACCATTCGAAAAAAGCTATGGCTTCATTCGATTATTTCTATTTTACTGTCGATGGGCATAATGGGATTTATTATCGTCAATATGTTGTCCATTCAAGCGACGAATAAAGACGTTGTACCGATGCTATTGACCGTGCAGCAAACGCAAGCAACGATGAAAGCGGCAAAACAAAGCTTAAACAATTTTGCTTATAATATGACAGAGGGGAATAAGCAAGATGTAACGGCGCGAATGGATGAAACAGAACAGTTATTAAAAAAATTAGACAACATGTTAACAAAAAAAGAGTTTCGTACGTTGCTTGGCAAGGCGAAACAAAAATTTGCTGACATACATAACCGTGCCGATGCTGCGTTAGAGAGTCGTGATGCGTCAGAAACGAGACGGCAAGCGATGCGCATTGAAGGGGCAATTAATGATTTGCATATTTTGCAGCTATATACGAATGATTTTTATGCGGCATTGCAGCAAGACTTGCAAGGGCAAATTCGGTTTGTTGTATGGACGGCAGTGGTTGGTAGTGTGCTACTTTTATTGTTGTCAGGCACCAGCAGCTTACGGCTAACAAGTTCGATTACGAAGCCGTTAGAACGTCTAGCCAATAATGCAAAAGAGATTGCCAACGGAAATTTATTCGTTGAGCGAATTTCTTATACACATAAAGATGAAATTGGCGAGCTAAGCGCCTCATTTAATATGATGGTCGATGAACTCCAACGGTTGCTTCATTCCGTTGACGAAGCAAGCAAGAAGGTAGAAACGTTTGCGAAAGAAATCGAAAAAGAAAACCAACTGTTAACCGAAATTAACCGTCAAGTAGCCGTATCGACGAACGAGTTATCATCTGGTGCCCAAAATATTTCCGAAGAATTGCAACAAGCAGTGCTGTTGATAGAAAAGATGGATGAAACGTTCGCACAAACGGCAGAACGAACAGAGCAAACAGCACAGTATAGCCATATGGCGGTAGAAGCGATTCGCAATGGGCAAACAGCCATTGAGCAACAAGAAAAATTTATTCGCCATAACGCAGAGGCAACGGCATTAATTGAAAAAGAAACGAACGAGTTTACGGCATATGCGTTAAATATCGAGCAAATGGCGAAAGCGGTATCGGACATTGCCGAACAGACGAATTTGCTCGCGTTAAATGCCGCAATTGAGGCAGCGCGGGCAGGGGAGGCAGGGAAAGGATTTGCAGTCGTTGCGGAAGAAGTGCGTAAATTGGCGGAACAATCTGGGCAAGCGACGAAGCAAATTTTTTCAACCGTTTCGCAAATTAAACATGGAGTCGAATCGGTCGCTTCAGCAGTAGCGCAAGGCGTAAAAATTGCCGAACAACAATCGCAGTCAATTTCTGAAACGGCTTTGGCATTTGCAGAAATCGAAACGAAAGTTGCTGGTATTTCGAATGACATTCAGTCATTGGTGACAGCGATGGCGGCATCGAAACAGCTAGGGGAGAAAGTGTTGCAAAACGTTGAGAGCATTAGTGCGGTTGTGGAAGAATCGGCAGCTGGCAGCGAAGAAATTGCGGCTTCGATGTCTGAACAGCTCACCGCGTTTGAAAATATGGCGGAAAAAGTTACAATGATGCGGCAATTGACCGATGAACTACAAGCGGTGATGGAGAAGTTTCAGACGGATAAACTTCGATAGAAAGGGAACCTTTAAAAACTGTGTCATTCGCAGTGTCATTTCTACCCTGCAAAAAACGGAAAGTCGGTTTAGGAATCGCTGGAAAGACTTCTAAGTGGGGAGTTTCTCCAAAAGATTCTCCACTCCTCTTAGGGCATTTTCGATACCGGAAATGCTCTGTTGGTGCTGGATTCTAAAAATCTCGCTAGTATTGAGCTGAATGGACACAATCGAATTCTGTTCAGTTTTATTTAGCGGCCACAGGTGTTCATACAGAAGTCATGATTTTAAAGTGCGTGTATATACTCTGGTTTTGGATTCCATTTAGAAAATTAAAAATAGATGTGAAATTTTTAAAACAATGTTGAGAAAAAATGTATATTATGGTAGTATGTCTGTAGTTAAGCGCTTAACAATTATTTTCTATTTTAGGAGGTAAAGTATATAAAAAATTACCCGTAGTGCTAGTTGAATCCTAGCACTCAACTAGCCCAAGCGTCACAAGCGAATACACCAACAAGATGCCATCTAGTGCTACCTCAAACCCCGCAATCGAATTGGCACGAATGTCTGTGATACGATACTGGTCGACGAGGACAGAGAACACCGTTTTCACCACTTTACGTTTTTGTTTGAGCCATCTCTCCCATGATGCGGATGGGCGACGTTTCTGGTTTTTGCGAGATGGAGTCCAAAAGGCGATTTGGTACGCTTCATGCAACTTTTTTTGCAATTGGTTACTGATGAATACTTTGTCGCTCAAATTCAAGGGATGGGGAATTTGAGTCATGACGGTTCTTCCGCCGTTCGATCGTGACAGGACGCTTCCGTCACCACGTATCCCATGGGCAGTCCTTGAACGGTCACTTGAAGATGAAACTTAAACCCGTAATACCACTGCTTTTTCGAAGCACAATATCCGACGAACGTTTGATGGTACTTTTATTCTACAGGAGATCCACAAGCAAGGGCTATTTTTATGCTTACTCGATTTTATCTAGCACCACGGGTTTTTTATTTTAATTGATGAAAGGAGAGAAGAAATGATTAAAAAGATAGTGTCGTTAATATTGGCAGTATTTCTAATATTACCAGTTACACTACCAGAAGTTTCTGCTAATGAAGGAAAAGACTATAATAAAATTTATAACAAAGATTTAAACCCACAAGAAAAAACTCTTGTTAAAGTATTAAAAAATGAGAAAATAAAGGATCGGGAAAATCTTGAGAGAATTTTCAAGAGAGAATTAAAAGCTCCGCAAAAAGAAGTCGAAAAAGAAATCAATAAATTAAAGGATTCTCCCCCATTTCCTGGAATAGACATTGAAAAGTTGAAGAGTATGAGAAAATTAGATTTTAATGATTACTTGAGGGAAAATATTAAGAATGGGAATTTCAAAGTAGAAGAAATCAGTGAAAATATAAGTATAACCCGTGGTGCTAGTTGAGCGCTAGCGCTCAACTAGCCCGAGTGTTACAAGCGAATACACCAACAATATGCCAT
>NZ_JAILZV010000165.1 GCF_023512315.1 Anoxybacillus sp. | reverse complement strand
GTAAATCCGTATGTTAAAGCCAGTTCGATCATTTGTTGTCGCTTTTCTTCAATCAACATGATCATTGTTTTTCACCAACGTTTAGTTATTCTCATTTCTAGGTAAAAATATCTAGTTATAACCATTATACACAGAATGGAAGAAAAGGAAAGCCTTTCGTGAAAATAAGACATAATATTACAAATTTCTACAAAATTTTTAGTAGGGTTTTCGGAGAATGCGGCGAATATATCATGTAGAGAGGGGAGATGGAACGATGAGATTTGTTACCGCAGAACGACATGGAACACCAGTTGTTGGCGTCGTCACTAAGGAGGAGCGTATCATCGATTTACGGTTAGCGGAGCAGACAATGAAAGGAACGATGACGCTTCCGGAAACGTTAGTAGAGTGCATTGCGCTTGGAGAGGCGTTTCTGGAAACCGCTCTCGAGTTGCTCCAATGGGTGGAGGCGCATCCGTCACCGAATTACATTTATCCGTTGGCAGATGTTCGGTTACTTGCACCGATTCCGCGGCCAACGAAAAACATTTTTTGCGTGGGGAAAAACTATGTCGATCATGCCTTGGAACTAGGAAGTGCGGCCGATATCCCAAAACATATTATGCTTTTTTCGAAAACACCGACAACGGTCGTTGGGCATGAGGCAACGGTGTTACGACATCGAGAGGTAACGGATGAACTAGATTACGAGGGAGAGCTTGCCGTCGTTATCGGCAAAAAAGGAAAAGCCATTCCGGAACAAGAGGCGCTTGAGTATGTGTTTGGGTACACGATTATTAACGACATTACTGCTCGCGATTTGCAAGAGCGGCATAAACAGTTTTTGTTAGGAAAAAGTTTGGATACGTCTTGTCCAATGGGTCCGTGGATTGTCCATCGATCGCTTCTTCCGAATCCGAACTGTTTACATATTGAAACGAAGGTCAATGGGGAAACGCGGCAAAGAGCGAATACGGAACAGTTTATTTTCCCAGTCGAAACAATAATCGCGACGATTTCGCGCGGAATGACGTTAGAACCGGGGGATATTATCGCGACAGGGACGCCAGCAGGAGTTGGAAAAGGAATGAAGCCCCCTCGCTTTTTAGACACAGGCGACGTGATCGAAATTACGATTGAAGGAATTGGAACGTTGCGCAATCGTATAGGGGGATAAAGACAGAGGGCACCCGTAATAGGGCGCCCTTGTTTCCTATTCATTAAACACTTTTTTCACTTTTTCAATTGCCCAATTGAGCTGTTCTTTTGTGATGACGAGCGGCGGTGCGAAACGAATGACTGTATCGTGCGTTTCTTTGCATAGAAGCCCTTCATGTTGTAATTTTTCGCAGTAAGGGCGCGCTGGTTCGTGTAATTCCACGCCAATAAACAATCCGCGTCCCCGTACTTCTTTAATGTCAGGGTGTTCAATTTCTCGAAGTTTTTCTTGGAAATAGTTCCCTAACTCTAAAGAACGTTCCGCTAAGTTTTCTTCGAGAAGAACGTCGATAGCAGCGATGGAAACAGCGCAAGCAAGTGGGTTTCCACCGAACGTAGAACCGTGTGACCCTGGGTTGAATACGCCAAGGACGTCGCGGTTTGCAGCAACGCAAGAAATCGGGAATACTCCGCCGCCTAGCGCTTTTCCTAAAATATACATATCAGGAACAATATTTTCCCAATCGCAGGCGAACATTTTTCCAGAACGTCCTAAACCAGATTGAATTTCGTCGGCAATGTATAGTACGTTATGTTCTTTGCATACATCGTACGCTGCTTTCAAAAATCCTTCCGGCGGGATGTTAATGCCAGCTTCGCCTTGAATCGGCTCAAAAATAAATGCGGCCGTATTTGGTGTAATCGCTTTCTTTAACGCTTCCACATCGCCGAATGGAATCACTTTAATGCCAGGAAGCATTGGACCGAATCCGCGTTTATATTCTGGATTCGAAGACATCGATACCGCTGTCATTGTCCGGCCGTGGAAATTATCTTCACAGACGATAATTTCCGCTTGGTCAGCTGGCACACCTTTCACATCATAAGCCCAACGACGCGCTGCTTTGACCGCGGTCTCGACTGCTTCAGCGCCTGTGTTCATCGGTAACACCATTTCTTTGCCGGTTAATTTAGCTACTTTTTCATACCATGGACCTAATTGATCGTTGTGGAATGCGCGGGATGTTAACGTGATGCGGTCTGCTTGCTCTTTTAATGCTTGAACAATTTTCGGATGGCGATGCCCTTGGTTGACGGCAGAATAAGCGCTAAGCATGTCCATATAGCGATTGCCTTCCGGGTCTTCCACCCATACCCCTTCTCCTTTGGAGAGAACGACAGGAAGCGGATGATAGTTGTTTGCCCCGTACCGCTCCGTTAACTGAATGATTTCCGTCGTTTTGCTCATGAACGTTCCTCCTATTGCAATATTTTATACATCACTTTATACATTATAGCAAAAATATGATAAGATTGTTAGAGAGAAAGAAAGATATCTTGTTTCATTTTTTCTAGTAAAACGTGTTATGATGGTATATATCGTGTAGAAAGGGGAAATGGTCGATGACACATGCGCATATTACGGCGTGGGTGCTTGCGTTTATTTTATTTTTTGTCGTGCTTTCGTTGCAAAAGAAACAATCGCCAAAAGCGAAAATGGTAGCGATGGTGCTCCGTCTTTTCTATTTGTTCATTATCGCAACAGGCGCGCTTTTATTGCATATGCTTGCTACGCTCCCACCGCTTTATATCGTAAAAGCTGTCGTTGGAATTTGGGTCATCGGAGCGATGGAAATGGTAATGGCTCGCACTAAAAAAGGGAAAAGCACACAAATTGCTTGGGTACAACTTCTTGTTGCGTTTCTTGTTGTATTGTATTTAGGGCTGAAACTTCCGTTAGGATTTCACATCTTTTCGTAAAACGACAATCTCATAGGAGGTTGTCGTTTTAGCTAATTTGTGTGCAAATAAACCGATTACCTGTATGAAGTGTCAGTTCAAAACGGTCTTTATAGTTGCCGTTTCGTTCGTAATAATGCTGGACGTTAGCGATTAGTTCGGTGTTATCAAAAATGATAAAATTTACCCCGACGGGCTTAAACAATAATCCGTTATAGCAATAAAGGCAGTCATATAAAGAAAAACCAAGACTATTTAGCCATTCGACGAAATGGAAAAGTGTTTTCTCAGGAAGTTCCTCTAACCATTGGCGGTAGGCGTAAGGCAACGGTTTACGAAAGCGGACGATTTCTCCATTGTGCAGAAATAGCACACTTCCCCCTAAACGGACGATTCCGTCTTTTTGCCAATATCCGTGTAGCCATTGACCGTTTCGGAACACTTCGATGTCACCGGTTGTCATTTCTTCTAATAGCGCTGCTTCTTCTTGTTCTTCATCGAAAAAAATCCATTCATCATTGACGCATTCAATTTCCCCGCAAATGTATGCCCGTTTTTGTTCTGGAAGATAGGAAAGGCGTTTTTCTAGATTCATCGTTTCATCTCCTTTCCCTTTCGTTTTCGCCGATTTTTCCGCTCTTTATTCATCTAAACTGGACAATTCATCGAAATTCCGCTAGGTGCATACAATGAGAAAGGTAATCTGCTTGGCTGCGCCATTTTCATACGCAAATGGGAGGGCGCCGGCTATTGTATTGCATATCATATAGAAATCGGCTTTTACGTTGACGAAGGGAAAGGATTGATACGTATGTGTGGAATCACCGGTTGGGTAGATTTCCAACGGAATATACAAACGGAACAAAAAACGCTTCATAAAATGACGGAAACGTTGGCAAAGCGTGGTCCAGACGATACAAACTACTGGTTTATGGAACATGCAGCGTTTGGGCATAAACGGCTCGTTGTGGTAGATCCAAAGGGCGGCGTCCAGCCGATGACGCGGAAAAAAGACGGCTATGCATATACGATTTGTTATAACGGAGAATTGTACAATACGGAAGATCTCCGCAAAGAACTAGTGAAGAGGGGCTACACGTTTCAAGGGCACTCGGATACAGAAGTGTTGCTGACGTCTTACATCGAATGGCAAGAACAATGCGTCGACTATTTAAACGGCATTTTTGCATTCGCGATTTGGGACGAACGGCGGGAACACTTATTTTTGGCGCGCGACCGTCTCGGGGTAAAACCGTTGTTTTATCGGCATGACGGTCGACAGCTATTATTTGCTTCCGAAATAAAAGCGATTTTAGCGCATCCGGACGTAAAGCCGATGGTCGGAAGGGAAGGATTGGCAGAAATTTTTGGGTTAGGACCTTCAAGGACGCCAGGGCACGGGGTGTTTTGTGGGATTAGTGAGCTGCGGCCAGCCCACGCCATGCGTTACTCACGTGAAGGGATTAACGTGTGGCGATATTGGAATGTGCAAAGCGACATTCATCGCGATACGGTAGAAGAAACGGTAGAACGTGTCCGTTTTTTGTTGACGGATGCAGTGACAAGACAGCTTGTATCCGATGTACCAGTGTGCACCTTTTTATCGGGAGGAGTGGATTCAAGCGCCATTACAGCGATTGCTGCGAACGTGTTTGCAAAAGAGGGGAAAGGCGCGCTTCATACGTATTCGATTGACTATGAAGGGAACGACCATTATTTCCAAGCGAACGACTTTCAACCAAATGCGGACGGTCCGTGGATTGAGAAAATGTCCCACACGTTTGGAACGGTTCATCACCGCTGTACGATTTCTCAGCGCGAGTTAGCTGATTATTTAACGGAAGCAGTCATCGTCCGTGATTTGCCGGGAATGGCGGATATTGATTCGTCGCTCCTTTGGTTTTGTCGGCAAATCAAAAAAGATTTTGTTGTCAGTTTATCGGGAGAATGTGCGGACGAAATTTTTGGCGGGTATCCGTGGTTTCATCGCCCGGATGATTTAGCGCGGAACGGATTTCCGTGGATGCGGTCAACAGAAGCGCGCATAGGGTTATTAAAAGAAAAATGGCAACAAAAGCTGCAACTAGATGAATATGTAAAGACACGCTTTCAAGAAACGGTGGCGGAAGTGCCGCGGCTCGAAGGGGAAAGCGCTGTGGAGGCGAAGCGCCGCGAGCTATTTTACTTAAACATGATTTGGTTTATGACGACGCTGTTAGATCGAAAAGACCGGATGAGCATGGGGGCAAGTTTGGAAGTGCGCGTTCCGTTTGCCGATCATCGGCTTGTTGAATACGTATGGAATATTCCATGGGAGATGAAAATGTACGGCGATCGGGAGAAGGGAATATTGCGAAAAGCGCTAGAAGGATTGTTGCCACAAGAAGTGTTATATCGGAAGAAAAGCCCTTACCCAAAAACGCATCATCCGCTTTATACGGAACTTGTAAAGACGAGGCTAACAAATCGATTAAACAACCGTTCCTCTATTTTATACGAATTTTTCGAGGCAAAAAAACTAAACGAAATGATCGAAACAGGGGGAAAATCTTTTCAAGCACCGTGGTTTGGGCAATTAATGACTGGTCCGCAGCTGTTGGCGTACTTATGTCAAGTGCATGATTGGTTTGAGCACTACGGCGTGAATATTAAAGAGTAAAAGGAGAAGCTGTTGCTTCTCCTTTAAGCTGTTCCTAGATGGTGGTGCACGAACGATTTCGTTTGCCAAGTTTTAGAGCGCCAGCGCCATAACATGAAAAGTCCGCGTAGCCATTCGTCGGCGATAAAGGAAATCCATATGCCGATAAGACCAAGTTCGAAATATACGCCGAGTACATAAGAAGCAGTAACGCTAACACCCCACATCGATAAAATTCCGATATAGACAGGGAATTTAACGTCGCCTGCGGCTCGGAGTGAGTTGATGATGACAAGGTTAAATGAACGTCCTGGCTCTAAAATGATCGTTAGCAATAACAACCTTTTTCCTGTTTCGATAATATGTTGGTTCGTTGTAAACAATGAAAAAAGAGAATCAGCAAATGCAAAACATACCGATGACATCAAAATAGAAATGACGATTGCACTACGTAAACTTTTTAAACATCGTGCGTATGCATCGTCATATTG
>NZ_JAILZV010000164.1 GCF_023512315.1 Anoxybacillus sp. | reverse complement strand
TCGCTCTATTCCTAGCTTTTCTGCCGTAGTCGGCAAGCGGTTCGCTTGCCGACTGGGCATGCTGTACGCATGCCCTCCTCGAACAATGAACGCTTTGCGGGCAAATGACATTTGCCCGCCGGCGTTCTTGTTCGAGGGAAGAGGTAGAAAAGCTTGTGTTCAGTCATATGATTTTCGTAAAATAATGGATAATCAACACTCGTGTTATGCTACATTTATTGTCGCCGGCTTGGCGCGTTTTCATACCGTGCTATATACAATTGGGGAGTTTACCTTCATTTTTTCGCCTATCGAACGTGACAGTGGATCGAACAACGAGCCGCTTTCGGTCGCCCGACAGTTGAAAAATGGTAAACCTTCAACGTACATGTATATAGCACTTTTATCGCACATGAAATTGTAAATAGTCTTGCATAATTGCGGCCTGTTTGATAGAATATCACTTGTTCTTGAATATGGCGAAATGCGACAAAAGAATAACGTAGATAGGCAATTAACGGAGGTGAAATACATTGGCAAACATTAAATCGGCAATCAAACGCGCAAAAACAAGCGAAAAGCGCCGTGCTCATAACGCTGCGATGAAATCTGCAATGCGCACAGCCATCAAAAAATTCGAAGCGCTTGTAGAAGCAAAAGACGTAGAAAAAGCACAAGAAGCATTCGTTCTTGCGTCGAAAAAATTAGATAAAGCGGCAAGCAAAGGCTTAATCCACAAAAACGTAGCAAGCCGCCAAAAATCTCGCTTAGCGAAAAAATTAAACAGCATCACAGCATAAAAACGACCTCTCTTAGGTCGTTTTTTTTCATAAAAACCGATGGAGCGATCTTTAGGTGCTATCAATCCAAAAGCCGGGCTATGCCGGCTTTTGGTTCCATTTTACAAGCAACAGCTCGATGATTAGCTGCTTGTCCATGGCACTGCTTTTCATTTGATAGTCTGCCTCCGCTAAATCGTCGATGATGCTTAATAGTTCTTGTTCGGAAAACGAGGCGATTTGTCCGAGCGCTACTTTCACACGAAACGGATGCACTTTCAAAATAGAGGCGATTTGCTGCTGTCCATATCCTTTCGTCGCCAATGCTTTTACTTGGTATAAAAGGCGGAATTGGGAAGCAAGCAGGGAGACAATTTTAATCGGTTCCTCTTGATTTTCCAGCAAATCATAAAACACTTGCAGCGCCTCTTCAATGTTGCGCTTGACCACCTTTTCGACAAGCACAAACGCATTTTGCTCCAACGTGCGCGATACAAGCATTTCCACCGTTTCTTCGGTGATGGTTCCTGCTTGTCCGACATATAACGATAGCTTCTCTAATTCATTCGAAAGCATCGTTAAATTCGTCCCCACCAATGCCAACACTCTCTCTTTTGCCTCGCCAGTGATCGTCGCGCCATGTTCCTGCACACGCTCCTCCACAAAGCGGTACAACTCCTTTTCATTCAAGGGCGACGCGACAAATACTTCCGCTTCTTTCATGAGGTGCTTCGTTATTTTTTTTCGCTCATCTAATTTTTCATACGCTCCTGTAAAAACAACAATGGAAAAAGGGGAGGGGGAAGCTATGTATTTCTCCAATTTTTTTAAATCGTGCTCCACCTTCTCTTTTCCTTTTTCCGCCGTTAAAAAACTAGGGTTTTTCACGACGACGACCTTTTTCTCCCCAAAAAACGGCAACGTTTCCGCCTCTTCCACCGCAACTTCCACCGGCGTTTCCTCACAGTCATACACCGCTAAATGAAAGTCCCGTTCCTCTTCCGGCAATGCGGTGTTGACAATTCGTTTCACCGCTTCGTTGACTAAAAACGTTTCCGTTCCATATACTAAATAAAGCGGCGCCAATGTTTGTCGATTGATTTTCTTTAAAAAATCCAACCTCATGTTTCTCTTCCCCATTTCTTTTTTCGCTCGCTCATTAAGATACACTGTTTTTTCGACATTTACAAGGGAGCCGGCAAACGGGGAAAGCCGACTCCCATTTTATATAAACGTTGATAAAGAAAGATTCTTTATCAACGGGTATTACTATCTTATCCCGCACGCCTTAAACTATTTGTGTCAACTGTTGTTAAGAGAGGAAACACGTCATTGACGTATAGATTTTTTTCCCGTTTTGGCGTATACTAAAAATGATTGCACGAGGAGGGGTAAGATCATGAACGAATTTGAGAAAAATGTACAGTGCACACGCAATGATGCGGTCGATTCTGGTGTCGGCTTCATGGTTTCCTTCGGCTTTTTCGCCACGATGTTCATTATTGCGACATTAGTGAAATACTTTGGTTCATGATGAGAAGAGATTGCTTTCAGCAGTCTCTTTTCTTTTTCCCCTCCTAGCGTGCTATAGTTTATGGCACCATCACTGTAAAGGTTCCTGTTTTTTTCGTATACCGGTAATGAATCGCTCCATGTTCATCGGTGCGTAGCACAGGAATATGATGCGTTTTCAACCGCTCAAGTACGGTTGGATGCGGATGGTGGTAGCGGTTATTTTTTCCGACGGAAATGACGGCTAGTTTCGGCATGATGGTTTGTAAAAACGGTTCAGAAGTCGACGTTTCACTGCCGTGATGGCCAACTTTTAATACATCGGCATGCAAATGAGGAAATAACGCAAGCAACTGTTGCTCCCCCTCCTTTTCTAAATCCCCAGTAAATAGCCACGATAACGGACCGAGTTGAGCGTATAAGACAAGCGAACGATTATTATCGGAAAGGGGAGCAGCGGTCGGCGTTGGATGAAGAACAAAAAACGAGTCGTTTCCCACTTTCCATCTATCCCCTTGTTGTAATTCTGTTATCGCAATGTGTCGTTTTTTCGCCATTGCAATCACAGAGGCTAACGTTTCGTTTATCGACCCTTTTCCAACCACTAATTCGCGAACATCCATTTGTCGGATGATTTCCGCCGCAGCGCCCATATGATCCATATCTCCATGCGTAAGAATTAAGCGGGTCAGTTCACGCACTCCTTTTGCCTGCAAAAAAGGAACAACCACTCGCTTTCCGACGTCCCATTCGCTCGTTTTCGTTTGCCACGGCTGTTTCGGAAGCGAAACCGCTCCACCGGTGTCAATTAAATAGACGCCTTGGCGATACGGCAATTCAATATAAATACAATCCCCTTGCCCAACATCAAGAAACACAACTTCCCCATGCTTGTCCAAATACGGCCAACTCGCCTGCCATACCGCAACAAGCGCCACATACAGAAACGCCCGATATTTCCCTTGTTCCATTTGGCGAAACGCCCATACAATCGCCACGGAATAAGCAAATAAAAAAACAGCGGACGGACGACCGAGCACAAACGACAGAGGATCTTTTTCCGCCAAAAAAACGACCCATTCGTTCGTTGTTTCAATGATTGTATTTAATAGCCGAATGAAAAAAGCACCGACCGTTAATGAAAGCGAGCTTACCCCTACCGAAAGCAGCGAAAGCGGCAAAATAAGAAACGAATACAATGGAACAAACAAAAGGTTAAGCGGAATGCTGAAAAGCGAAACAGCAAAAAAGTGATACAGCACAAATGGCAATGCACTCACTTGAGCAATAAATGTCGTCAACGATAGACGAACGACCGCCGAATGGTACTGTGCAATCGTCGGAATCGATAAAATGAGCGCAAAGGAAACGATAAACGATAGCTGAAATCCTGCTTGAAAAAGGGCGTACGGTTGAATGACAAGCATGATTATACATGTGGCGCTAAGGGCATCTAACGGCACGATCGACGATTTTTGATAGCGAATAAGTAAAAAAAGCATCGCCATCAGCACCGCCCGAACAACGGAAGGAGAAGCACCTGTCATGACCATATATACCGGAAGGCAAAGGAGGAGAATAATCGTTGCCGTCTCTCTCGTCACAACACGAATGAGCGCATAAAAGCAGGCGCTGACTAATAGCGTTACATGCGAACCAGAAATTGCTAATAAATGGATTAATCCAAGTTTTTGATAGCCTATTTGAAGCTCTTCTTCCATCTCGGTTCGTTCACCGTAAATAAGCGCCTGCACAATGCCGGCAGAAGCAGGGGGAAACAAGGCAGCGATGGCGCGAAGCCCTTGCTCGCGCAACGTAAGCAGCTTCTCATATATCGTAAGAGGAGTCGGTGTACACTGCCGGAGCGAAAGCGATTGCGGGCGAACGAGCCAATGAATGTGCTGAAAGTGCAAATAGTCGCGGTAGTGAAAAGCGGCAAAATTGCGAGAAGGCGCTGGTTTTTCTAAGTTCCCGCGGAACGTACAAACCGTGCCAATCGCTAACTGAGAAAGTTCGTGCTGCTGTTGTTCGCTTTTAAGACGATATAGCAGCTGCACAGCTTCCCCCTCTTTTGTCCGAACGACCGCTTGGAAGCGGTCACCATCTATTCTCATTGGCGCAATAAAGCGAACGATAAACTCCGTTTTGTCTTCGGGAAGAACAGTCGTATTATGGCGTTCGACCGAATTCGTATAGAGGAAAAAAAGGACGAGCGCACAGAGCGACGGAAGAAAAAGAGGGCGTTTGCGGAGAAAAAGGAAGAAGAAATAGCCGATGATGGCGATAGCATGAAGCGAATGAAATCGCTGCACCCCGGCTGTTACACCGAAAATCGCCGCGATGGCGATATATACGATATTCCCTTTCATTTGTCATCCCCTTTTATCGGGCATGCCCACGCATGCCCGCATTTTAATCGATATGCTGAAGAAGCGAGTTGGTAAATCGACTTGCGAAATATCGCCGGTAATAACCCATTTTAATCGATATGCTGAAGAAGCGAGAGCACATGTTTGTCAAATGGAACGTGCCGAACGAGCACGTTTGCTTGCTGAAAAAGCTCTAGTGCATACGGATGGTTTTTGTAGTCTTTCGCATAATAAACGGCGGAAATGCCGCTTTGAATGATGGCTTTACAACAATGCAAGCACGGAAAATGCGTGACGTAAATTTCCGCTCCTTCCGTTGGCACTCCGAATTTCGCACATTGCAAAATAGCGTTCATTTCCGCATGAATCGTGCGAACGCAATGATGGTCAATGACGTAGCAGCCTTCATCGATGCAATGAGCACCCCCAGCAATCGAGCCGTTGTAACCGCCAGCGATAATTCGTTTGTCGCGAACGATCGTCGCCCCAACAGCAAGGCGTGTACACGTGCTGCGAAGCGCGAGCAAATGACTTTGTGCCATAAAATATTGATCCCATGTGATTCGTTCCATTGCCCCTCTCCCCTGTCCGATTGTTTACCATTAGTGTACTCGGTGAGAAAAAAAGCGTCAATTTCCTTAGCGGATGATAATTTGTTCTTTCATTTTTTCGAGCGATTTTTCACCAATTCCCGATACGTTCAACAAATCTTCGACTTTCCGAAACGGTCCGTGTTCTTCACGGTAAGCGATAATGGCAGCCGCTTTTGCCGGGCCAATTCCTTGAATTTGTTGAATGTCTTCCACCGTTGCATGATTAATGTCAATCTGTTTCCTTCCGTCCGAAGTGCTGGCTGGTGCTAGGGCATTTTCCCCTTTCACCGGGACGTAAATCATCATTTCATCATGTACTTTCGCCGCTAAATTGACTTTTGTTTGATCGGCTTCGTTCGTGAACCCGGAAGCGAGCGCAATCGCATCACGAACGCGGGCGTTTTCCGCTAATTCATACACACCAGGACGAACAACCGCTCCTTTCACATCGACAACGACCAAAGACGGTGCTTGCTTTTCTTCTTTCGTTTCCTGCGATTGTGTTTCGGGAAGCTGCACCGGAAGGGAAGAATCGTCTGCCTGTTCGCGATTCGTATAAAGAAAAAGGACGATTCCGAGTGCAAGAAGCACCCATACGTACCATCGGTGTTGCAATTTTTTTACCCACTCATTCATCTTCCATCACCCTTTCAAAAAGGTTGCATAAAAACATACGTCTTTTCATACATATCGTGAAGAGAGGGATTGGAAAACATATCACGTAACGAAAGGGGGACGAGCCGTGAAAATCGGTGTGATTGGCACAGGCAACATGGGGAGAATGCTCATTGAGGCATGGATAGAAGCACGTGCGGT
>NZ_JAILZV010000163.1 GCF_023512315.1 Anoxybacillus sp. | reverse complement strand
CAAAAAACGTCGCTTATTTTTGGCGATGAAACGATCGTTCTCGCCGGTGAACCGTACATTCAAGAAGTGCTTGGCGACTTATCGTTTGAACTATCCGCCCGCGCTTTTTTCCAACTCAATCCGATTCAAACGGTCAAGCTATATGATGAAGTAAAAAAAGCGGCAGCGCTGACCGGACAGGAACGCATTGTCGATGCATATTGCGGTGTTGGCACGATTGGGCTTTGGTTGGCACGAGAGGCGAAAGAAGTGCGCGGCATGGACACGATCCCTGAAGCGATTGACGATGCGCGCCAAAACGCCGAACGCCACGGCTTCACCAACGTCACGTATGCGGTTGGAAAAGCAGAAACGTTGTTGCCAAATTGGGTGAAAGAAGGGTGGAAGCCAGACGTCATCGTCGTCGACCCACCGCGAACCGGCTGCGACCACGCTTTACTAAAAACGATATTACAAGTCAAACCAAAAACGGTCGTGTACGTTTCTTGTAACCCATCTAGCCTCGCTCGCGACATCGACACACTCGCGAAACAATACCGTGTCGAATACATTCAACCGTTTGACTTTTTTCCACATACGGCACATGTCGAGAGTGTGGCGAAGTTAAAACTCAAATAAATTTGTTCTACTTTAACACATTTTGGAGGATAGAAATGTTAATATAAAAGCAGTGAGTGTTCGTAGGAGGAATGGAAATGTCGGGAGAAACGTCACATGTAAATGTATTGAGTGAAGAAGAATCTAATAAAATGATTGAAAGGGCGAAAGAATTTTTTAGAAAAGAAATCGCTTCTAGCCATATACGTAATACAAAAAAGTTGAAGAAATTAAAGGAATTCCATTTAAACCCGTTTTTAGACAAGTATAAAGCGAGATTTTTAACAGGGAATGACGATCCTGTTAGCATTGCAAAAGCGCTGGTTTACCCAAGAGTATTGGGGACATCTATTAACACAACGTTTGGAAATAAACTTCAAAAATTTTGTAGCGAAGTATTGGGGAGCTTTTCTTCTACTACAGCAGGGATAGACATTGAATTTATTGATAAAGTAGACGGGAGAAGGAAATATTGCCAAGTAAAAGCGGGACCCAACACCATTAATAAAGACGATGTAGAAACGATAAAAAATCATTTTGCAGGCGTTAAAAGGCTTGCGAGGACGAATAATCTTCATATTGGATTCACTGATTTAGTCGTTGGTGTTCTTTATGGTACACCTGGTCAGTTAAGCGGTCATTATCAAAAAATTAATCAAGAATATCCTGTCATTGTTGGGCAAGAGTTTTGGTACAGGCTTACGGGGATTGAAAACTTTTATCAAAGATTAACAGATGCAATAGGGGAAGTTGCAACAGAATTTGACTCTTCAAAGCTAATTGAGGAGATTATTGAACAGCTCGCAAAAGAGATTGAGAAAACGCTGAACACTGATAAAGCAAAAGGAAATGCCTAGGCATTTCCCTTTTTGTTCATTTCGTTCAAAACTTTTACGATCGATAGACCTACAGCTTTAGCCATATGAACCGGAACAGCGTTGCCAATTTGTTTATAAGCATTGTTCATCGAGCAATCAAATACCCAGTCGTCAGGGAAGCTTTGTATTCTTGCATATTCTCTAACCGTAAAAGGTCTTGTTTCTTCTGGATGGCATCTTTCCGTTTGCTTTTGGGCAGGAGAACATGTTAACGTTAGGCACGGCTCGTCCCATGACAATCTTCTTGCCATTCCTGTTCTTCCGCCGCCTGAGTAGTAACTTTTTCCCATGTACTGTTTGGCAACTTCTTCTGGGAGATCCCTCCAATAACCGCCAGGAGGAACAAGTTCAAGAACTTTTCTCTTTTCTTCAGGGTATTTAGCGCCCTCGGATGGAGGAACATCTTGTAAAACATCTCTTAATGTCAACGTATATCCATATGGTTTAGGAAAACGATAAGAAATGCTATATTTTTCAACTAAATCTTTTCTTATCCCTATAATGAATATTCGTTCTCTTTTTTGTGCTACATCATAGTCTAAAGCATTCAATACTTTCCATTGAACGTTGTAGCCAATTTCTTCGAAAACGGAGAGCATCGTTGCTAATGTTTTTCCGTTGTCGTGGTTAACAAGCCCTTTCACATTTTCAGCTAAAAACATTTTTGGCTGCAGTTCTTGCAAAATCTTTGCGTAATAGTAAAATAATGTCCCTCTTGCGTCATTTAACCCTAGTTTTTTCCCTGCATAGCTAAATGACTGGCAAGGATACCCTCCAGATAACAGGTCGATGTCGTTTGGACAGTTGTTAATAAAGTTTTTTATTCCATGCTCAGCCACTTCAATAATATCTTTTTCGATTACGTTCCAATGAGGTCGATTTTTTCTTAATGTTTTGCATGCATATTTATCAATTTCTACTAGCCCCAAGGAGTGGAAACCTGCCATTTCAAGCCCAAGCGCTAACCCTCCGGCACCTGCAAATAATTCAACAGCTGTATATTGTTTAGCTGCAACGATATCTCTCACTTCTACACTATGGGAGCCTTCATAGTGAAAAACATTAACAGTATCTTCTATTTCAACATCAGTTCTTGTATCTATATCTCCTAAATCAAGCTCAAGTTGTTCGGAGTAAATGATATCTTCAATGTCTACTCCAAGTGTATGGCAAAGCTTTAAGGCGTTTGACTTGATAGGATTGAAGGTAGGGGAAAGGAGCATAGATAATTGGTTTTTACTAATTCCCATCTTTTCCGCAAGCTCTTTTTGCGTAGAAATTCCCGATTTCGTCATATACTTCCTAACTTTTTCTTTGCTAATGCTATACAAATTTATACCCCCGTAAAAGTTAAAATATTTTTTTAACTATTATATGGTTATTATATGTGATGAGAAGATGAGCGTCAATGATATGCTTGTTTTCAAAACATTACAATCTGATTAGAACGTCATGTCGCAAAAAAATGCTTGCGAAAGGGGATAAAAACGATTCACGAACGAAATTGTCAATGGAAGAAGTTAAAGTGCGGTGCGAAGTGTTTGAAGTGAAAATGACGATACAGCCATAGGTGTAAGAAAAAACACATAACCGAACATGGTTACGTGTTTTTTAAATGAGTTGAATTTGTTTTATCTCTTCTTCTCCAACAGCGACCATCCTCCCACCATCTGGAGTAAATATGATTTCATCATCATCGAAATCTGTATCTTCTTGATCAATATAATCATGAACAAACCCTTCCAGCACGGTTCCATCTTTAAACACAATTCGCACTCTTTTTTGAATGTATCTCCATAACTTCATAAGAATCCCCTTAATATTGTAAAATACGCTTTGTTCTCAATCATTTTTCCTACATTTATACGTAACTTCAACAACTTCATCGGTTGTGACGTAAAACATATCATCAAAATCATCTGCGCGTTGGCAAAAATATTTTGGTTCAGTCGGAAACACTTCCAAAACAGTCGCCTCTGTCCCGTCTTTTAGACGTATAACATCCAATTCTTCCACAATCATTTGTCTCTCCCTCGCTTTTCGTTAAGGATTGTAATCGATTTTATTTCGTTTTCCGATACTCCAAAAACATAGCCTTTTCCTTTTGTTTCTTTGTTTGTAATCACTAAACTATCTATTCCATCCTCGCTGTCTTCCCCATCGCAGTAATCGCGAACAAACCCTTCTAACACATCTCCGTCTTTATATACAATTCGTACGTTTTTCCTAACATATTCCTATAATTTCATGACAGTCCTCCTTTATTTTTCGTGCATTAAATTTAAAACAGCTTTAACTGCTCTGAATTGTGCATAAGCTCATGAAGTTTAGCGACAACAGGGGCATTGTCGGTATTTATCATCATTTGAATGTCGTCCACATCTTTAATTGTGTAAAATTGTTTAGCAGGGATAAAGTATACTAATACTTTTTTGTTTAGTTTGGCAAGATTGATGATGTTATTCAATGTTCCTTTACTTTGCCCATTCCAAATCATAAAACCGTAGTCTGCGTTTTTTGCCATTTCTATATCTTTGGCTGCATAGTAATCAAATCCTTTTTTGTGTGGTTCAACCTCCACCTTCTCTACTTCCCATTGTCCGATATTATTTCTTGCTCTTCCATTTGTTGCATAAACTTTAACATTTCGATAATTCAACGAATGTAAAAACTTTTGTACTTGCTTATCGACTCCATTTGCATCTCCGACCAAAACAGTGAAATTGTTGTTTATAATGTTGGACAATCTTTCTTTTACTTGTTTATTCAAAATGGAAACTGCCCGTGGACCAGCAACAAATACTTTCATTATCAATTCACCTTCTCGTTTTTGTTATTGTGAGAACGTATACATTTTTAACATTCTCATCTGTTTTTAACACTCTCACAGTTTCATGTAATGTTGCTCCGCTTGAGTATAAGTCGTCTACAACTAATATATTGACCATTTTTAAAAATCTTTTTTTCCGCACAATCGAACCTGATATTTCTGATTTATCAAATTTATTTAGATTTTTTGCTTGTGCAGTATTTGTTTTTTCTAATATGTCATTATATGAAGGTACACATAAATAGTCCGCAATCTGTTTACTCAGTTCAAAAACAGGTTGAAATGTTCTGTTACGATTAGATGGAGGAACTGGGAGAACTACATCCACTTCCTTTACGGCATTCCAACGAGAAATAAATTGTGTGATCAGGTTCATTATTTCTGCTAACTTCTCCCTATCTTGATTATACTTAAATTGATACAATAACTCACCTAAATAACTTCTAGTTGTTTGAAAACGATTGTGTCCCCATTCATCAATACCGATGAACTCGCTCGCAATTGAATGATAATCTAGGGCATATCCTTCTTTCCAAATACCAACTAACCGAATAGGATTGATTTTGCGCAACAAGCTCCCCTCCCACATTCTCGTTTTCCATATTTCTTCGACAATAGCTGTCAAATTCCTTGTATATTATTGTAAAAATATGCAAAAGAAAATCGAAAGTTTGCTTAGCGCTGTGGAAGAAAGCAGAAGTGAAATGAGATAATCATTTATTTTATGAAGAATGATCGCTTTTTGTTTTACACATCGCATGAACAAGTTATAATTAGATTTGGAAATAAAAAGGAGGTATATGATGCTGACAGGTGAATTGCGCAATAAAGTCGATAAAATATGGGAAACGTTTTGGACAGGAGGGATTACAAACCCGCTAACCGTCATTGAACAGTTTACCTATTTGTTGTTTATGAAAGGTCTTGATGAAGCAGAAACGTCTCGCGAACAAGAAGCTGTTTTATTAGGAATTGATTTTGAGCGAATGTTTCCAGAAGATAAGCAGCACCTTCGTTGGAGCAAATTTAAAAACTTAGAAGCGTCGCAAATGTACGACATTGTATCGAACGAAGTGTTCCCGTTTATTAAAAGCTTGCATGGCAATAAAAATTCAGCGTACGCGAAATATATGAGCGATGCCATTTTTATGATTCCAACGCCACAAATGCTTGCGAAAATTGTCGATGGCATTGATAACATTCCGATGAAAGACCGCGATACAAAAGGGGATTTATACGAATATTTATTATCAAAAATCGCAACGGCGGGAACGAACGGTCAATTCCGTACGCCGCGCCATATTATCAACATGATCGTTGAATTGATGAAACCGGCTCCAGAAGATATTATCGTCGATCCAGCGGCAGGTTCAGCAGGATTTTTAGTGGCGGCGGGCGAATATTTGCGAAAAAAGCATGCGGATTTATTTTTAGTGCAAGGACTAAAAGAACATTTTCATAACGATATGTTCTATGGCTTTGATATGGATCGCACGATGTTGCGAATCGGTGCGATGAATATGATGCTTCATGGCATTGAAAATCCGAATATTGAATATCGCGATTCTCTTTCTGAGCAAAATAAAGATAACGAGAAATATACGCTTGTCCTCGCCAATCCACCATTTAAAGGTTCGCTAGATTACGAAGCAGTTTCAAGCGACTTGTTGAAAATTACAAGAACGAAAAAAACAGAGCTATTGTTTTTAGCATTATTTTTGCGCATTTTGAAAAAGGGCGGACGCTGTGCATGCATCGTGCCAGACGGGGTATTGTTCGGTAGCTCAACTGCCCACAAAGCGATTCGGAAAGAAATTGTCGAAAACCATAAGCTAGAAGCAATTATTTCGATGCCAAGCGGTGTATTTAAACCGTACGCTGGAGTTTCGAC
>NZ_JAILZV010000162.1 GCF_023512315.1 Anoxybacillus sp. | reverse complement strand
GATAGCGGAGAGGACACACCCGTTCCCATCCCGAACACGGAAGTTAAGCTCTCCAGCGCCGATGGTAGTTGGGGCTAGCGTCCCTGCAAGAGTAGGACGTTGCTAGGCAGAAAAGACTGACTAAACAAATGTTTAGTCAGTCTTTTTTTTTGGAAAGACAAGAGAGCTACCACGGTAGAGAGATGTCTAGCTCCAAGCGCCATCGGTTTGAGGTGTTTCCTCCTCGCTAGAGCTTGTGCAATCTTCGCCGATAGGCGGTCGCTTTGTGCTTTTCTTATTGGGCTCAATGATTCAATGTTTTTCTTAGCGAATGCAAATATTCATATAGCAATCGTGGTCCTTTTTTTGCTGTGACCGCTAAAAATTTATGAATGAACGGATAAGCTTCACTGGAGTAGGAATGCAATAACTCCCCCCACCATTCTGTTTCATAACGAGAAATCATGCTTAAATTGTACAGTAATAAATAATGTGTTATTATTTCTGGCAAATGAAACGGTTCTTCCCGGTTTGTTGGTAAGCAGTATGATTCATCACTTATATTGAACATAAGTGGCTTACATAAAATTCCGAGTTCGTGATGGTATTTCATTTTTATATAACTTCCTTCTAGATGTATATCCTCTATTCCTAGTGATTCCCATTCTTTAGAGATGTAGTTAATAAAACGTTCCAACGTCATATGATAGTCATCAAGCACATTAGCGGAAATGAAAAGATACTTCTGGAAGGGATCATAAGCAACTTTTCTTGATAATAGTTTCCCGTAATACATGTTAAATAAATCATGAAGTTCGACCACTTGTTGTAATAACGTATACATGCGAAACTTTTCACCACTCATTTGTTTCACATGAAACATTTTTTCAGAAAAATGAGTAAATAACCCGTGTTTTTGTACTTTCACTTCGTCAGCGAAAAAATCGTACTGTTGTTTTTTGCGTTTTCTTACAGAAACACCGTGCGCTAAAACGGAGGACGAATCTGGATAATCTGCATCTACAGTAAGAAGACATGCTTTCAAAAGCTGAACCATCCCGTAGAACAAAAGAACCGGCTGAATGGAAACCGGAGAATTACAAGCGGTTAAATAAAAATTTTTCCCGTGCTCTAAATAATAAAGAAACGTGTCACAATTTGTATAGCTTTTTTGTTTTGCGTCTTCTCTCCCTATTTTTGTATAACAATGATATAAAAATGGTTGAACGATACTAGTGGAATAAAAAGAAGTAAACGATTCCCAAATATCTTGATAGCGCAACATCTTTTTTCCTCCTTTGTCATGAAGTAAAATAAAATTGATTGAAAAGTCGAACATTTTCACGGTTTCTTGACAGTATTTTCGTCAGTTGTTAAGCTACTAATAATATTTCCGGATAAGGGGGAGAAAACATGTGGGAATCTAAATTTTTAAAAGAAGGGTTAACGTTTGATGACGTTTTGCTTATTCCGGCTAAATCTGAAGTACTACCTCGTGATGTGGACGTTACAACCCAACTAAGCCCAACATTACAACTAAATATTCCAATCATTAGTGCAGGAATGGATACGGTCACGGAAGCAGAGATGGCAATTGCGATGGCTCGCCAAGGCGGATTAGGAATTATTCACAAAAATATGTCAATTGAACAACAAGCAGAGCAAGTAGACAAAGTAAAGCGGTCGGAACGAGGAGTCATTACTGATCCATTTTTCTTAACCCCGGATCACCAAGTATATGATGCAGAGCATTTGATGGGGAAATATCGAATTTCTGGTGTTCCAATCGTCAATAATGAAGTGGAACAAAAGCTTGTCGGCATTATTACAAACCGAGACTTACGTTTTATTCAAGATTACTCCATTAAAATTTCTGATGTGATGACGAAAGAAAATTTAATCACTGCTCCGGTCGGAACGACATTGGAAGAGGCAGAGAAAATTTTACAAAAATATAAAGTCGAGAAATTGCCACTTGTCGATGAAAATGGTGTTCTTAAAGGGTTAATAACAATTAAAGATATTGAAAAAGTAATCGAATTCCCGAATTCAGCGAAAGACAAACAAGGTCGTTTATTAGTCGGTGCCGCTGTTGGGGTGACGGCAGACACAATGACACGCGTGAAAAAGCTTGTAGAGGCGAATGTTGACGTCATTGTCGTTGATACAGCGCACGGTCATTCCAAGGGAGTCATTGACACAGTTCGAAAAATTCGCGAGCAATATCCAACGCTAAATATTATTGCGGGGAATGTCGCGACAGCAGAGGCGACACGCGATTTAATTGAGGCAGGTGCGACTATTATTAAAGTTGGTATCGGCCCAGGGTCTATTTGTACGACGCGCGTTGTCGCGGGGGTTGGTGTTCCGCAAATTACAGCTATTTATGATTGTGCGACAGAAGCGCGGAAATATGGAGTGCCGATTATTGCGGATGGAGGAATTAAATATTCAGGCGACATCGTTAAGGCGTTAGCAGCAGGTGCGCATGCGGTCATGCTGGGAAGCTTGTTGGCGGGCGTAACCGAAAGCCCTGGCGAAACAGAAATTTATCAAGGACGACGCTTTAAAGTATACCGTGGCATGGGATCGGTAGCAGCGATGGAAAAAGGAAGCAAAGACCGCTACTTCCAAGAAGACAATAAAAAATTTGTTCCAGAAGGCATCGAAGGTCGTGTTCCATATAAAGGCCCGCTTGCTGATACGATTTACCAATTGGTTGGTGGATTGAGATCGGGAATGGGATATTGTGGAACGAGAAATTTAGAAGAATTGCGAGAAAAGACACAGTTTATCCGCATGACAGGCGCTGGATTAAGAGAAAGCCATCCGCACGACGTACAAGTCACAAAAGAAGCACCAAACTACTCTCTCTCTTAACATCATTTTTGTTTTGAAATTGAAGCGGAGGAATGTTCCTCCGTCTATTTTTTTGCGGATAGATATGTTACAATATCGGTTGTGTGAGGAGGGACAAACGTGAAACGGAAGAAGCAGATCATTATGGGGTTCATTGTTGCCCTATTATTGTCGGTTGTATTTCCATTTGGCAATGCTAATGCAGCGCAAGATCCATTAAATATTGAAGCAGATGCAGCAATTCTTGTGGACGCGAAAACAGGTCGGATTTTGTACGAGAAAAATATTGATACCGTACTTGGAATTGCTAGTATGACGAAAATGATGACAGAGTATTTGTTGCTTGAAGCAATTAAAGAGAACCGTGTGAAGTGGGATCAGCAGTATACGCCAAGCGACTACGTGTATCGACTTTCGCAAGATCGCGATTTGTCTAATGTTCCGCTTCGTAAGGACGGAAAATATACGGTTCGTGAGCTTTATGAGGCAATGGCGATTTATTCTGCTAACGCTGCGACCGTGGCGATTGCTGAAATTGTTGGTGGTTCAGAAGAAAATTTTGTTAAAATGATGAATGACAAAGCAAAACAACTTGGTCTTCCAGGCTATAAGTTTGTCAATGCGACAGGGCTAAGCAATCAAGACTTAAAAGGGCTGCATCCACAAGGGACGAACGAAAACGAGGAAAACGTTATGTCCGCTCGGTCGGTGGCGATGTTAGCGTACCATTTATTGAAGGAATATCCGGAAGTATTGCAAACAGCGAGCATCCCGAAAAAAATCTTTCGCGAAGGTACTGACGACCAAATTAAGATGGACAATTGGAACTGGATGCTGCCAGGTCTTATTTACTCGTATGAAGGGGTAGACGGGCTAAAAACAGGATATACCGAATTTGCAGGATATTGTTTTACAGGGACAGCAGAACGAAATGGTATGCGTTTTATTACGGTTGTGATGAATGCGAAAACGAACGGAAAATCAAGCATTAATGCACGATTCGAGCAGACGAGAAAATTGTTTGATTACGCGTTCAGTAATTATTCACTGAAAAAACTTTATCCGGCTGGATATGCACAAAAAGGAAATAGTACGTTGCCGGTAGAGAAAGGAAAAGAGAAAGTTGTCGCGATCGCGACAAAACAACCGCTTACGCTTGTCGTGAAAAACGGCGAAGAAAAAAAATACAAGCCAGTATATGTGTTGAAGAAAAAAGAGCTGACGGCACCTGTGAAAAAAGGAGAGACCGTTGGATATATGACGGTAAAATATACAGGGACAGAATCGAATGATTATTTAGCGCCAAGCTTTAAAAATGAAGTGAAAGTAGACGTAGTGACGAAGGAAAGTATAGAAAAAGCAAATTGGTTTGTCTTAATGATGAGAGGAATTGGCGGCTTATTTAGCGATGTGTGGACAAGTGTTGCGAAAATGGTTAAAGGTTGGTTTTAAACAAAAGCTCCCAGAAAAAATGGGGGCTTTCTACTTTTTTATTGTGATTTTTGAAAAAATTGAGGTAAAATAAAGAAATGTAATCAAGGTTATTGGTTGTAGATTTTGCTATTTTCCCGTAAAATGAAGCAAAATACGACTACATAATAGAATTAGGAGGAATTACAAGTGGCGATTACAGGTACTGAACGTGTCAAACGTGGGATGGCAGAAATGCAAAAAGGCGGCGTTATTATGGACGTTGTCAATGCAGAACAAGCAAAAATTGCGGAAGCAGCAGGAGCAGTAGCGGTTATGGCACTTGAGCGCGTTCCAGCAGATATTCGTGCAGCTGGGGGAGTAGCGCGTATGGCAGATCCGACTGTGATTGAAGAAGTCATGAAAGCTGTTTCGATTCCGGTGATGGCGAAAGCGCGCATTGGTCATTATGTAGAAGCGCGTGTGTTAGAGTCCCTAGGTGTAGACTACATTGACGAGAGTGAAGTGTTGACTCCAGCAGACGAGGAGTTCCACATTGACAAACGTCAATTTACCGTTCCGTTTGTTTGCGGTTGCCGTGATTTAGGAGAAGCTGCTCGCCGAATCGCGGAAGGTGCTTCGATGTTACGCACGAAAGGGGAACCAGGAACAGGGAATATTGTTGAAGCGGTTCGCCATATGCGCAAAGTAAACGCGCAAGTGCGTAAAGTAGTCAGCATGAGTGAAGACGAGTTAATGACAGAAGCGAAAAACTTAGGGGCGCCATTTGAAGTATTGTTAGAAATTAAACGTCTTGGCCGTCTTCCTGTCGTTAACTTCGCAGCAGGTGGTGTAGCGACCCCAGCAGACGCTGCGTTAATGATGTATTTAGGCGCAGACGGTGTATTTGTAGGTTCAGGTATTTTTAAATCGGAAAACCCTGAGAAATATGCGCGTGCAATTGTTGAGGCGACTACTCATTATGAAGATTATGAGTTAATTGCTCACCTATCGAAAGGACTAGGAGGAGCAATGAAAGGAATTGATATTTCCTCTTTATTACCGGAACAACGCATGCAAGAACGTGGTTGGTAATGAAGGAGAAGAGTGATGATGAAAATTGGTGTATTAGGATTACAGGGGGCGGTGCGGGAACATGCCCGCTCTGTTGAAGCGTGTGGCGCAGAAGCGATTGTCGTAAAAAAACCGGAGCAATTGCAAGAAATTGATGGTTTAATTATCCCAGGTGGCGAAAGCACGACGATGCGCCGTCTTATGGACAAATATGGATTTATGGAGCCGTTGAAACAATTTGCGGCACAAAGGAAGCCGATGTTTGGAACGTGTGCGGGCTTAATTATTTTAGCGAAACGCATTGTCGGATATGAAGAGCCTCACCTTGGGGTAATGGATGTGACGGTTGAGCGCAATTCATTCGGGAGACAACGTGAGAGCTTTGAAGCAGAGTTATCGATCGCTGGGATTGCCGATGATTTTGTTGGGGTGTTTATTCGTGCCCCACACATTGTCGAAGTTGGCGAAGATGTTGAGGTTTTGGCTAAACACGAAGGGCGGATTGTAGCCGCAAGACAAGGACAGTTTTTAGGCTGTTCGTTCCACCCAGAATTGACGGATGACCATCGGATGACGCAATATTTCATCCAGATGGTGAAAGAGTCGAAAGCATAAAACAGTTGCATCTTGTCAATCCTTGTAGTACATTATTATCAAAAATGGAGTAAAGCGATGAGAGGAACTAGTAGCAAGCATGTTCTTCGACAGAGAGTCGGTGGGTGGTGCAAACCGATGAAGGGCGCTTGTGAATCCATCCTCGAGCGAAATGCCGAACGTTTCACGACTAGTAAGCATTTCCGGTGAACACCGTTATCGATGAGAGCGGAAGACGATTTGTCTTCAAGTAGGGTGGCAACGCGGGTTACTCCCGTCCCTTAACATAGGGACGGGAGTTTTTATTTTTAAAAGGAGCATTCCTGTTAGAAAGGTTTTGGGGGACTTGAAAGAAAAAAGCCCTCTTGGTATGATGCAGGGGTGTCA
>NZ_JAILZV010000161.1 GCF_023512315.1 Anoxybacillus sp. | reverse complement strand
TTGAGGGGGTATAGGGAAGTGCATATTGTTGTCGTTGGCGTGAACTATAAAACCGCCCCTGTCGAAATTCGTGAAAAATTGACATTTAGCGAATCGGAATTGGTCGAAGCGATGAAAGCGCTGCAGCAGCAAAAAAGCATTTTAGAAAATGTCATTCTTTCGACATGTAATCGTACAGAAATTTATGCTGTCGTCGACCAAGTGCACACTGGGCGTTATTATATAAAAACATTTTTAGCTGATTGGTTTCAGATGGAGAAAGACGTGCTTGCACCGTATTTAAAAATTTTCGAGAACGAAGCAGCGGTTGAGCATTTATTCCGCGTTGCCTGTGGACTTGACTCGATGATTTTAGGCGAAACGCAAATTTTAGGACAAGTGCGTGCAAGCTATCTTTTAGCACAAGAAGAAAACACAATTGGCACGGTATTTAAACAGCTATTTAAGCAAGCGGTGACGTTAGCGAAACGGGCGCATGCAGAAACAGAAATTGGTTCGAACGCCGTATCCGTTAGCTATGCAGCGGTAGAACTAGCGAAAAAGATTTTTGGTGATTTATCATCGAAGCACGTATTAGTGCTCGGCGCTGGGAAAATGGGGGAGTTGGCGCTACAAAACCTTTACGGTAGCGGTGTGAAAAAAGTGACGGTCATTAACCGCACGTTTGAAAAAGCGCAACATTTAGCGGAGAAATTTTCTGGAAGCGCCAAATCGCTTTCCGAATTGCAATGCGCCCTTGTCGAAGCGGACATTTTAATTAGCTCTACCGGCGCAAAAGAGTATGTTATCACGAAAGAGATGATGGTGCACATCGAAAAAATGCGCAAAGGCCGTCCGCTGTTTATGGTCGATATCGCCGTCCCACGCGATTTAGACCCTGCGCTTAGCGAGCTTGAAAGCGTCTTTTTATACGACATTGACGATTTAGAAGGCATCGTACAAGCGAATTTGGAAGAACGGAAAAAAGCAGCGGAACAAATCGAAATAATGATCGAAGCGGAATTAGTCGAATTTCAGCAATGGCTTCATACACTTGGCGTCGTTCCGGTGCTCGCTGCCCTTCGCGAAAAAGCGTTGGCCATTCAAGCGGAAACGATGCAAAGCCTCGAACGGAAATTGCCGCATTTATCGGAGCGTGACCGAAAAGTAATAAGCAAACATACGAAAAGCATTATTAACCAGCTGCTTCGTGACCCGATTTTGCGGGCGAAAGAATTAGCGGCAGAGCCAAATGCGGAAGAAGCGCTTCAATTGTTTGCGAAAATTTTCAATATCGAAGATGCGCTACCAACGTCCCAGCCAGCGCAAAAAGATGGCAAGCAGTCGGTTGTCCCATCTCTACAGCCATAAGAGAGGATGCGAATGACGGGGATGAATTTTGCACGGTTATACGAGCTGTCAGTGCTATTATATGCACTATCCGTTTCTCTTTACTTTATAGATTTTTTGCACCATAACCGGAAGGCAAACCGCACGGCCTTCTGGTTACTTTCTATTGTCTGGATTTTCCAGACGGCTTTTTTCTTGTTTCGCATGCTCGAAACGAAGCGATTTCCGATTTTGACGATGGCCGAAGGGCTTTACTTTTATGCTTGGGTGCTGATTACGCTGTCACTTGTCATTAATCGGTTGTTGCGCGTTGATTTTATCGTCTTTTTTACGAACGTGCTCGCCTTTTTTATGCTTGCATTGCATACGTTTGCTCCTGCCCATTACCAATCGGGAGCAACCGCGGAAAAGCTCATTTCCGAGCTGCTTATCATTCATGTGACGATGGCGATATTCGCGTATGGGGCGTTCTCCCTTTCGTTTGTGTTTTCGGTATTGTATATGATTCAATACCATTTATTGAAACAAAAAAAATGGGGAAAACGGTTATGGCGAATGGCCGATTTAACGAAATTAGAGAACATGTCGTACGTTTTAAATTTGATCGGATTGCCTATGTTGTTACTAGGGCTTATTCTTGGTGTCATTTGGGCCTTTATCAAAATCGAGCATTTTCATTGGTATGACGCAAAAGTGCTAGGGTCGTTTTCCGTTTTGCTTGTATATAGCGTATATTTTTACAAACGAATTGTGCAAGGAATGTACGGAAAAGCGCTGGCGCTTTGGAACATCGGCTCGTTTTTATTTTTGCTTGTGAACTTTTTCTTGTTTGGTAGCTTGTCGAAATTTCATCTATGGTATTCGTAATGGAGGAAGAAACGATGCGAAAAATTATCGTCGGTTCGCGGCGAAGCAAGTTAGCTTTGACGCAAACGAATTGGGTCATTGCCAAATTGAAAGAACTTGGGGCGCCGTTTGAGTTTGAAGTAAAAGAAATTGTGACAAAAGGCGACCAAATTTTAAACGTCACGTTATCGAAAGTTGGCGGAAAAGGATTGTTCGTCAAAGAAATTGAGCAGGCGATGCTGAATGAAGAAATTGATATGGCCGTCCATAGCATGAAAGATATGCCGGCGGTATTGCCAAAAGGACTCATCATTGGCTGCGTGCCAAAGCGCGAAGACCACCGCGATGTGCTCATTAGTAAATCTGGCGTTTCGTTTGCCAATCTTTCGAGCGGAGCGGTCATTGGAACGAGCAGCTTGCGCCGATCTGCCCAGCTACTAGCGCAACGTCCAGATTTAGAGATAAAATGGATTCGCGGCAATATTGATACACGATTAGCGAAATTGGAAAACGAAGGATATGACGCTATTATTTTAGCCGCGGCTGGGTTGCGCCGCATGGGATGGGCAGAAGAAACGATTACGGAATATTTGCCGACAGAGCTTTGTCTTCCAGCGGTTGGACAAGGAGCGTTAGCGATTGAATGCCGCGAGAAAGACGCGGAACTATTGCAATGGCTACGCGTGTTAAATGACCGCGAAACGGAGCGAGCGGTGTTGGCAGAACGTGCCTTTTTGCAACGCATGGAAGGCGGGTGCCAAGTACCGATTGCTGGCTATGCGTATGTGAATGAAAAAGACGAAGTCGTTTTTACAGGACTCGTTGCTTCTCCTGATGGAAAAGAATGCTACAAAGAAACAGCTATTGGCACCGATGCCGAGCAAATAGGTAATGCAGTAGCAGAGCGCCTTGCGCAGCTTGGCGCCAAAGCGCTAATTGACCGAATTAAAGAGGAGCTTGGTGCGTAATGAAGCATCTTCCGCTAGCGGGGAAAACGGTGCTGGTGACAAGAGGGAAAGAACAAGCGAGGGCGTTTTCCGAACAGTTAAAACAAGCGGGGGCAATCCCGGTTGAAATCCCGCTTATTTCCATTTCGGCAGTGACGGAAACAAAGGAAATAGAGGAGTGCGTCCGCGAGTTGCCGAACTATGACTGGCTCGTGTTTACGAGCGCCAACGGGGTGCGCTTTTTCTTTTCGTTTGTTCGCGATACGGCGCCGCTGCCAAACGTGGCGGTTGTCGGCAAAAAAACGGCAATCGCTTTAGAAAAAAGGGGGATAACCCCTTCTGTCGTACCGGATGAATTTGTGGCGGAAGGATTGATAGAAGCGATAAAACCGCTCGTGAAACCGACCGACCGCGTCTTGTTAGTAAAAGGAAATTTGGCGCGCCCGACATTGAAAGAAGCGCTTGTTCAGTTAGGTGCAGACGTGACCGACCTAGTCGTGTATGAAACGAAAATGAACGAGAGCGGAAAGGCGCAGTTGCTTGAGTTATTAAAAAAGAACGCCATCGACGTCCTTACATTTACAAGCCCGTCCACGGTCGCAAGTTTTATGAACATCATGAACGAAATCGAATGGCAGCCGCTGTTGGCGCATTGTGCTATTGCCTGCATTGGTCCAGTGACAAAACAAGCAGCGGAAAACGTTGGCTTACCGATACATATTTGTCCAGAAAACTATACAATTGATGGTATGATAAAAGCGATGGAAACATTTTTTCAGATGGAGGGGAAACAATGAACAAATGGCAATTTGATCGCCACCGCCGGTTACGGCAAAGCGCGAATTTACGTGCAATGGTGCGCGAAACGCACCTTCACGTCGACGATTTGATTTATCCGATTTTTGTGATCGAAGGAGAACATGTCAAGCAAGAAATTCCGTCCATGCCGGGAATTTTTCAGTTTTCGCTTGACCGGCTGAACGAAGAGGTGGCAGAAGCGGTTGATCTCGGCATTAAGTCGGTCATCGTTTTCGGTATCCCGGCAGAAAAAGACGAAGTCGGTTCGCAAGCATACTGTGAGCATGGCATCGTCCAGCAAGCAATCCGGCAAATCAAGCAAACATATCCGGAGCTTGTCGTGATTGCCGATACATGTTTATGCGAATACACAAGCCACGGCCATTGCGGCGTTGTGGAAAATGAGCACGTATTGAACGACCCATCGCTTGAATTGCTTGTAAAAACAGCGGTAAGCCAAGCGAAAGCAGGAGCGGATATTATCGCCCCTTCGAATATGATGGACGGCTTTGTCGCGGCGATTCGCCAAGGATTAGATGAAGCCGGGTTTGCGCATGTGCCGATTATGTCATATGCGGTGAAATACGCGTCGGCGTTTTACGGGCCGTTCCGCGATGCCGCTAATAGCGCGCCGCAGTTTGGCGACCGGAAAACGTACCAAATGGATCCAGCTAACCGATTGGAAGCGTTTCGCGAAGCAGAGTCGGATGTAAGCGAAGGCGCGGATTTTATTATGGTCAAACCGGCGCTTGCGTATTTAGACATTATTCGTGACATGAAAAACCATTTTCATCTTCCGATTGTCGCTTACAACGTCAGTGGAGAATACGCCATGGTGAAAGCAGCGGCACAAAATGGTTGGGTAAACGAAAAGCAAATCGTCATGGAAATGCTAATCGGCATGAAACGGGCAGGGGCGGATTTAATTTTAACGTACTTTGCGAAAGACGTCGCTCGTTGGCTACAAGAATAGGGGGATTTCGATGCGATACGAACGTTCGAAACAAGCATACCAAGAAGCTGTTCGGTTGTTGCCGGGCGGGGTGAACAGCCCGGTTCGCGCGTTTAAATCGGTGAAAATGGATCCGATTTTTATGGCGCGCGGTAAGGGTTCGAAAATTTACGATATTGACGGTAATGAATACATTGATTACGTGTTGTCGTGGGGACCGCTTATTTTAGGGCATGCGAACGAGCGTGTCGTCGCGGCGCTAAAAAAAGTGGCGGAAAACGGGACGAGCTTCGGGGCGCCGACGCTTATCGAAAACGAGCTAGCAAAGCTTGTCATTGAACGGGTACCGTCGATTGAAATCGTGCGAATGGTCAACTCTGGGACGGAAGCAACGATGAGCGCCTTGCGTTTAGCGCGTGGGTATACGGGACGAAGCAAAATTCTTAAATTTGAAGGCTGTTATCATGGGCACGGGGACTCGCTCTTAATTAAAGCTGGCTCAGGGGTAGCGACGCTCGGCTTGCCGGACAGCCCTGGGGTGCCAGAGTCGGTGGCGCAGCATACGATTACCGTTCCTTACAACGATTTAGAAAGCGTTAACTATGCGTTTTCACGGTTTGGCGAAGACATTGCCGCGGTCATTGTCGAGCCGGTCGCAGGAAACATGGGGGTTGTTCCGCCGCTTCCAGGATTTTTGCAAGGACTTCGCGACATTACGAACGAATACGGGGCGCTGTTGATTTTTGATGAAGTAATGACTGGCTTCCGCGTCGATTATCATTGTGCCCAAGGCTATTTCGGAGTGACGCCTGACTTAACATGCCTTGGCAAAGTCATTGGCGGCGGTCTTCCGGTTGGTGCATACGGTGGTCGCGCGGACATTATGGAACGAATTGCGCCAAGCGGCCCCATTTATCAAGCAGGTACGTTATCGGGCAACCCGCTGGCGATGACGGCTGGCTATGAAACGCTGATCCAATTGACGCCGGAAACGTATGAACAGTTCTGGAAAAAAGCGGATCGGCTCGAAGCAGGATTGCGCCAAGCGGCGGAAAAATACGGCATTCCGCATACCGTTACCCGCGCGGGTTCGATGATTGGCTTCTTCTTTACAAACGAAGCAGTCATTAACTATGAAAAAGCGAAAACATCGGATGTAGAGATGTTTGCGGCCTATTACCGCGAAATGGCGGAACAAGGCATCTTCTTGCCGCCATCCCAGTTTGAAGGAATGTTTTTATCAACCGAGCATACAGATGAAGACATCGAAAAAACAATCGAAGCAGCAGAAAAAGCGTTTGCGAAACTAATGTCTTAAAAGGGATGCTAACGTTTACAGAGGGCCTAAGTTGCTCTCTGTTTTTCTGTGAAAATAACGGATCCATGAGCGGTTATTTTCATGCGTGGGTGGTGAGCAAAACTTGCTCATGGAT
>NZ_JAILZV010000160.1 GCF_023512315.1 Anoxybacillus sp. | reverse complement strand
GAAGAGCTACCGCTTCAATCGACGCTGTATGCCGGCGATAAAACGACGCTCATGATCGCGCTGCCGAAAGACCAAGCAGGGGCGCTTCATCAAGTGTTGTCTGCGTTCGCTTGGCGCCGGCTGAACTTGACGAAAATCGAATCCCGTCCGGCAAAAACAGGGCTCGGCAATTACTTTTTCATCATCGACATCGATCAAAAAATGGACGACGTCCTTATCCCAGGCGCGATTGCCGAACTTGAAGCGCTTGACTGCACCGTGCAAGTGTTGGGGAGCTATCCGTACTATATTATTTAGAATGCCCCCAGCCGCTAAACGAATGCGGGTGGGGGTTTTGTTTTATAGTCATCTTTAAAGTAAAAAATGTAAATTTACATTATTTGGATTATTCCGAAGCCTTGTATTGCATTGCTATAATCTTATTGACATCCGGATGATCAACATATCCTGAGAGGAAGGGAATAAGGTGGAAGGAAAGTCGATATTTAACTATCGCTATGTGGCTATGATTCTCTCATGTTGTTTAATTTTTAGTATTGTCGCCCCCCCCATTTGCACAAGCTGCTCTTGGGAAACCGGAACGCGTAGTGCAAAAAAGCCGAAATATTGAAGCTAACATTGGTGATCTTCCCGCGAAACGGCCAAAATCAAAATTAGAGCTCGAGAGCAGACGGACAAAGTATTCGACACGATACTTGAATCCGGATGGAAGCTTTACTGAAGAGATATACCTGCAACCCCAATTTTATCAAGATCCTCTTGATAAGAAATGGAAAAAAATTAATAACTATCTAAAACCCGACGGGGCCGATATGTTTGAGAATACGGCTAACGCCTTCAAAGTAACATTCGCAAAACAATCGAGTCAACCTGAACTTGTTTCGATCAAAGAAAATGATAGAATCCTTTCGTTTATCCCAACAAATGCGAAAAGTGTGCAAGGTGTTGCGAAAAATAATGAAATCATTTATAAAGGGTTATTTGAACAAACCGATGTGCGATATCGCCTTCAAGGCAATGCGGTCAAAGAGGATATTATTCTTAACAATAAACCTTCCAGCAATGCTTTTACTTTTGAGATGAAACTAAAAGGGGTAAAGGCTGTTGCTAAAAAAGACGGAACGATCGTTTTTGAAGACTCAAAAGGGAACCCTAAGTGGTACTTGGAAAAGCCATATATGTTCGATGCGAACCACAAGTATTCTGATCAAGTTGCCTTTCATTTACGTCAAAATAGCGGCAAAACTTATATTGATGTGATAGCGGATGAGAGCTTTTTACAAGATCCAGACATCACATATCCGGTAACGATTGACCCTACGATCAATGAATGGGATGTTTTACGGGATAATTTTATTGCTTATAATTTTCCTGATTCTGTCTATTCAAGCAACACATATATGCATACAGGTTACAACAGTTATTTCGGCACGACTCGTGCTTTAGTGAGGCTTTATCTTCCGAGTCTTCCGAGTGATAGCGTCATTTCCAGCGCGACATTTAATGCCTATCAAACAAATGCCGATGGCCAACAAGTATCCATTGATTTACATCGAATTACAAGCAATTGGTCTTCTTCTGTTACCTGGAATAATCAGCCTTCTATTCGAAGCACAAAAGAATCAACGACAACAAACAATACAGCCAATACGTACTGGAGCTGGGATATCACTCAGTTGGTCAAGGACTGGTACAATGGCATTCAGCCGAACTACGGCCTGATGCTGAAACAGCAGAACGAATCGTCTTCTCCATATCGCACATTTAATACGGTAAACAATAGTGTTAATACGCCGCGCATTACGATTAACTATTGGGTAGAGCCAATCGGCCAAGAATCTTTCTGGACGACCACTAAAGATGGGGTGAATCCAGCAAACGGAAACCTTGTTTTACAAACAACGGATCTTGCTATTTCTGGTCTGGGCGAAGATGTTGAAGTTACGAGAACATACAATAGCCGAAAGTCCGGCTCGAATGGGATGTTTGGTTATGGATGGATGTCTAATGTCGAAATGAACATTTGGGATGCAGGCAGTGGGCCAGTTACGTTTGTTGATGGAGATAATACTCGTCATATTTTTGGTGAAAAAGTTGGCGGGGGATACGAAGCTGCTGGTGGTGTCTATCTCGATCTAATCAAGAATGGGGACGGCACTTATACAATAACCAAAACCGATGGTACGAAACTTTATTTCAATACAAATGGCAAACTTTCTCGCATGGTCGATACAAATGGGAACACGACTACATTGAATTATAATACAAGCGGAAAATTAGCTTCAATTACAGATGCATCAGCAAGAACGACGACGATTGCCTATGGAACAAACGGATATGTATCGAGTATCACCGACCCAGCAAACAGAACCATCTCTTATGAGTATGATGCTTCTGGCAACCTAACGAAAGTTACGGATGCTCAAGGAAATGCGACCATTTTTACGTATGATTCGGATCATAATCTAACAAGTATTAAAAATGCCCGAAATATTACGACGACAATTGGTTATGATACACTCGACCGCGTAACAAGCATTGAACGCCCTATTACGATTAACGGCACACTTACAACAAGTACCACAAATTATTCCTATGACAAAAGCAATAGTGTTACGTCGGTCACAGATGGCGAAGGGAGACGGGTAGATTATACGTACAACGCTAACGGCAATATTATTCAAATCACAGAAAATCCTTTAGATGCTCAAAACAAGGCTGTGACAACATTCGATTATGATAATAACAATAATTTAACCCGAGTAATCGAACCAAATGAAAATAAGGCGAATGGAACCGCAGCGTTCATTTATCAATATGACGAAAAAGGAAATATTGTCAGCGTTCAATTGCCAGAAAATCAGTCGGCACAATATACGTATGATTTGCAAAATAATCTTATCAAAGAGCAGGATTTCAACAGCAACGTCAGCACATTTGATTATGATCAAAATAACAATCAAACCGAAGCGATCGATCCTTATACACAATCAGTTTCACAGCGATACGATAATCTGGGAAATTTGCAGTATTCGACGCATCCAATGTCTACAGCCGATAACTTGGTAAGTAACTCTAGCTTCGAGTTCGATAATAATGCGGATAATTGGCCAGACAACTGGACAAAGGCCATAGAATCAGGGAAAACTGCTACATTCAGTTGGACGACAACAAGCAAATTTGGGAATAAAGCGATCAGTATTTCGAATTCGACCGGATGGGCGATTGTCAGTTCTGATAAGCAGCCGTATGATGGTGGAATTTATGTGGCAAGCGGTTATGTAAAAACATCGTCCATGTCTGCGCAGGTCCTTATAAAAGTTGAATATTTTGATGCACAAGGAAACTGGTTAAATCAAAAAATTTCTTATGGGTTGGCAGGAACGAACGACTGGACCCGGCTTCATGTCGTCGCGGATAATGCTCCATCGGGAGCTCAGACGATTCGGGTATCTGTCGGTGTAAACGCTGGTTCTGGAACTGCTTATTTCGATGGGATCCAATTAGAGAAAGGAACGGTTGTCAGCGCCTATAATCTTGTAGATAATTCCAGCTTCGAGCGAGATATGAATAGTGATGGAATTCCTGACAGTTGGACAACAAGCGGCAACTTATCAGCAAATGATGGACTAGATACAACAGTTGCGAATATATATGTCGGAAGCAAGTCATTTGAAATCACGGGAGAGTCTGGGAAAAATAAATATATTAAACAACGGATTAATATTTCTGGCGACAGCAACACCAAACTTACGTTGTCTGGATGGTCCAAACAGGAAGGAGCCAATCCAAACGGTGGTTACTATAGCTTGCAAGTAGCGATCCACTATACGAATGGTACAACAGATTGGGACTACGCGAATGATTTTGATAAGACGAAGACTGACTGGCAACATGTTGCCGCGGAAGTGAAGCCGAAACAGGCATTCGATTACATTGACGTGTATTATTACTATTATAATCAAACGGGCACAGCATGGTTTGATGCAATGCGTCTAGAAGTAGGAGCTTCTCTGACGTCGTACACGTATGATGCAAAGAAAAACTACGTCACCAAAGTCACCGATCCGGCAGGAAATACGGTTTCGTACACATACGATGCTATCGGAAACCAAACGAGCGTCACAGATGGAAAAGGAAAAACGACTTCTTACGAATATAACAACAATAACCAATTAACCAAAGTCACCGACCCAAACGGAAATGTGACTACCTATGGTTACGACGGCGCGGGCAATCGAACATCGGTCACTAATGCAAAGAATTATACAACTAACTATACGTATAATGAATGGAACCAAATCTCTAGTTTCAAGAACCCGTTAAATCAAACGACATCGTTTGCTTATGATAAAAACGGCAATCTTACAGGGGTTACGTATGCAAACGGGGATCGCGTATCCTATAGCTATAACGCGCTGAACCGACTCATTGCCGTTGCTTACAACGGGACAACAAAATGGACGTTCAATTACGATGCCAATGGCAACGTGACGTCGGTGACGGATGCCACTGGAAATGCAACCACGTACACATACGATAAAAACAATCGTCTCACTCGCATCAGCAAAGGATCATCGAACGCCATTGCCTACGGTTATGACGATAATGGAAATGTTACATCGACATCCATTACGGCTGGTACAACGACTGATACGATCGGATACAGCTATAATCCATTGGACCAGTTAGTCGTCTTGTCAAGAAACAGCGTGAATTTAGCGAGATTTACGTACGATGAGCGCGGAAATATTTCGTCTATCATCCATGCCAATGGAACTTATACCGCTTATGAGTATAACGATGCCAATCAGCTAAAATCGCTGAAAAACTTCGGTGCAAACGGAAATATTTTAAACTACTTCCTCTACAGTTACGATGCTAATGGCAATATTACAGCTGTAGAAACAAAAGATGGAACGATGACGTATGAGTATGATGCATTGAATCAGCTGACAAAGGAAACACTAGCGGATGGAACAGCGATTACGTACGAATACGATGCGGTTGGCAACCGAACGAAGAAAATCGTCAACAATGGAACGACTACGACAACGACCACGTATACGTATGATGCTGCTGACCAATTAACAGCCGTTAACGGACAGGCGTACACATATGACGTGAACGGGAATTTAACGAACAACGGCAACAAGACGTTTGTGTATGATAACGAAAACCGTCTCATTCAAGTAAAAAACGCATCCGGCGCTACGATCGCAACCTATACGTATGACCATCAAGGAAGACGCATCAGCAAAACAACATCAAGCGGTACGACTTACTATCACTACGATGGCGACTCGATTCGCTTGTTGTATGAAACAGATGCCAACAACAACATCGCAGCGGAATATACATGGGACGCATTGGGCCGCCCGGTCACGATGACGAAAGGCGGAGCCACTTACTACTATCATTTGAACGGCCATGGAGATGTCGTGGCATTGACGGATGCAAGCGGAAATATCGTCGCGCAATACGAGTATGACGCATGGGGTAACATTGTGTCTAAAACCGGTGCGCTGGCATCGGCGAACCCATACCGTTATGCCGGGTATTATTACGATGAGGAAACCGGGCTATACTACCTAATGGCGCGGTATTATGATGCGAATATGGGGCGGTTTATTACAAGAGATACGTTCCATGGGTTTGAAAATGAGCCGCAAAGTTTGAATCAGTATGCGTATGCGAAAAATAATCCAGTAATGTGTGTGGATCCAAATGGAAACTATGCATGGATCGTATTGTCATTTCTAAGCGGGGGCGCAAATGCAACTTGGCAAATGGTTTGGGACTTTTATAAAAAATACCCGTGGTGCTAGTTGAGCGCTAGCGCTCAACTATCCCAAGTGTTACAAGTGAATATGCCAACAAGATACCATCTAGTGCTACTTCAAATCCCGCAATCGAATTAGCACGAATTTCTGTGATACGATACTGGTCGACGAGGACAGAGAACACCGTTTCAATGACTTTCCGTTTTTGTTTGAGCCATCTCTCCCATGCTGCCGATGGACGATGTTTCTGTTTTTTGCGAGATGGAGTCCAAAAGGCGATTTGGTACGCTTTATACAACTTTTTTTGCAATTCGCTACTGATAAATCCCTTGTCTCCTAAATTAAAGGGATGAGGAATTTGAGTCATGACGGTTTCCGCTGCGGTTCGATCGTGACAGGACGCCTCTGTTACCACGTATCCCATGGGCAGTCCTTGGTCGGTCACCTGAAGATGGAGCTTAAATCCGTAGTACCACTGCTTTTTGGACGCACAAAGCCCGATGTCCGCGATTCCTTGAAATCG
>NZ_JAILZV010000016.1 GCF_023512315.1 Anoxybacillus sp. | reverse complement strand
ATCCCTTTACACAATCTCCTTCATTTTCCTTCAAAAGGAAGCCCGTGATTACTTTTCATAGATTTTTTGACGCTACCCGCAGGGCCAAGCGTCGTGTTATGAATGGCGATAATCGCTTGCAGCCCTGTTTTTTCATCGTTGCAAAAAATAACTTGCTCATGCTCTTTCATTTGCGTAAAAAGATCGGTTTTCCATTCATTCAGCACTGCGCTCATCACTCATTCCCCCTGCCTAACATCTCGCGAATTTTTTGTTTTGGCAAAATGACTTGCTTCACTTCTCCAATGCCGATGACGCCTACTTCATTTCTCGCTTCCACGTCCGTAATCACTACGTTGTCGCGCAGTTCTTTTACGGTGGCGGTCACCGTAACGAGTGAACCTTCAGAGGTTGGCGCTACATGTTTCACCGTCACTGCCGCCCCCATTCCTTCTTCGTGCTCCTCTAAATATGGCAAAATAATTTTCCGCGACGCCCATTCCATATGATAGACCATCGATACTGTTGAGTACGCTGGATGGACAACAGTTCCTTCGAATTGTGCAAACATTTCTGGAGTGACGACCGCTTGCACGACCGCCGTATCTCCTATTTTCATCCCTTGTTTCATTTATATCACCTCTTTTTTCATAACGTTTTATAAACGTTATATAAAAATGATATTTTATCAGATGTGGCAATAGAGCGGATTTCCTTTTAAAATCAAACATTTTAGTGGTGTAAAGCGTTCAATTTGTAAACGTTTACATTATTAGTATCATAAAAATATTTATTAACGTGTAAATAACGTTATGATAAATAAATATTATCAACTGAATAATTTAAAAGTCAATAATTTTCTTAAAAATATGAAAAAGCACCCCGATCGACGGGATGCTTTATTCTCCAAATAAGTCATGAAGCTTTTTCCACTGTTCCTTCGCTTCGTTCATCATATCGTCCAACAATTGTTGGACGGTCGGGATATGCTCGATAAGCCCAGCAATTTGCCCCGCATTGACGAATCCTTCCGAAAAATCACCCGCCAATGCGCCGCGACGATGATAGTCTTCGGACGTATGGCGGTTAAATTCTTCTAACGTAATTCCTTCTTTTTCATATTGCAATAACTTCTCGGCATACGGGGTGCGCATAATTCTCCGCACTCTTCCAACGGAGCGCCCGACGATGACCGTTTCGTTTTCATCAGCAGCTACAATCCGCTGTTTATACGCCTCATGAAATGGCGCTTCTTGCGTGGCAATAAGCCGCGTTCCTAGCTGCACCCCTTGCGCCCCAAGCGCTAAAGCCGCTAACAACCCTTTGCCATCGCCAATTCCCCCTGCGGCAACGACCGGCACTTGAACCGCTTGGACAATTTGCGGAATTAATGCCATCGTCGTGAGCTCTAAATTGGAATTAATCCCTGCCGCCTCGTACCCTTCCGCCACAAGCACATCCGCCCCCGCCGCTTCCGCTTTTTTCGCTTGCTTGACCGACGCGACAACGACGATGATTTTCACCCCTCGCTCTTTCAAACGCGGGATAAATGGCGCAGGATTCCCTGCGGATAGCGACACGACCGGGAGGTGATATTTTTCCACAAGCGCGACCAGTTCTTCCGCATACGGTGTCACTTGAATCGGAATATTGACCGCAAACGGGCGGCTTGTACGTTGTTTCGTTTCGGCAATAATCGCCTCCACTTCATCAGGCGCCATCGTGCCAACCCCGATTGTACCAAGTCCACCTGCTTCCGAAACAGCGCTTGTCAACGGGGCATTGCTAATATTCCCCATCCCCCCTTGAATAATCGGATAACGAATGTTTAATAGGCGACAAATATCATTCATGAAATTCCCACCCCGTTAAAAATATGTTATACTTATCATAACCTTATCACATTTTAAGGGGGATGGAAATGATTTATTCATACAACGGAAAGACGCCAACGCTAGATAAAACGGTATTCGTTGCTCCTGGCGCCCATATTATTGGCGATGTCACGATCGGAAAAGAATCGACGATTTGGTTTAATGCGGTATTGCGCGGCGATGAAGCGCCGATTATCGTCGGAGAGCGATGCAGCATTCAAGATAACTCGACATGCCATTTGTACGAAGGATTTCCGCTTGTCATTGAAGACGAAGTAACGGTCGGACATAACGTCATTTTGCACGGATGTACGATTCGCAAACGCTCCATTATCGGCATGGGCTCGACGATTTTAGACGGTGCAGAAATCGGGGAAGAATGCATTATCGGCGCCAATACGCTTATTCCATCAGGCAAAAAAATTCCGCCTCGTTCGTTAGTTATGGGGGCTCCTGGGAAAGTCGTTCGCGAAATTACCGAACAAGACCTTGCCCTTATTCAACTGTCGATCGATACATATGTCCAAAAAGGAAAAGAATATCGGGAGTTGTTGGGGGAGAAATAAAAAGCACTGTTTGAACGCAGTGCTTTTCTTTATTCTGCAATTAACGGGTGGTCGTACACGTCGTATTGCTCTTCTTTTTTCTCTAGCTCATTACCGTCGGTAAACACTTCTTCAAAAAAGCGGTTTGCCGGTTTCGCCAATTCTTTATAATATTCACTAAACAATGATGCGGCGTGGCTCCCCATCCATTCCCGCGGCAACAACTCTTCCGGAAGTCCTGGGTCGATAAATAAAAACTTCCGATATTCATGCACCAGCTTCGTCCGCTCAACAAAACATTCTGCATCCGACATTTCCCCGCGCTGAATTTTATGTTTGTCAATGACGTACTTTTGGCTGTACTCGGAAATAAACTGTTCATATTTCTGATTAATCGCTACTAGATCCCAACATTTTTCTACAAGCCGCTCATTCGTATGCGGACCATCATATTGGGCGAGAAAGAAATCCACGTACGGCTCAATTTGGTATTTGTCAATCAAATCATACACTTGCTTTTCTAAATTGTTCGGCGAAATCCAACAGCTGTTGGAAATCGTGCCAAACCCGCTCCATACAAGTTCTTTTCTTAGCTCGTCACGCAGCGCCCGTTTTTCTTCTGGAATCGTATAGACAAAAATACGCCATTTTCCGTCCCATTTTTCTGGCCGGATTTTATAAATTCGCTTTGCTGCTTCTTCGATTCGTTTTACTCCGCGATCGGTTAACGAATAATAGCTTTTATTCCCTTTTTTCTCGGCTTGTACCCATCCTTGCTTGCTCATGCGGGAAATCGCCGCACGCACCGCTTGGTCGTTATGCCCAAATTCTTTGAGCAAACGAATTAAACTCCCAATCCAAATTTGGTTGCCATAGTGGCGGATATAGTCCCCATAAATCGTAAAAATCATCGATCGCGTATTCATCGCAAACACCCTTCGCTTTCAAAATACAACGTTTTCCTGACGCGCTTCCATGGTTCAGTATTTTAGCAAACTTTTATAACGCTGACAACACGAAAAAAGAAAAAATCGCAACATCCATGAGCGATCGTTCGCTCATGGATGTTGCTTACTCTACATTTTCTACAATTGTTGCAATCCCTTGTCCGACACCGATACACATTGTCGCCAATCCATATTTAACGCCTCTTCGCTTCATTTCATAAATTAAGGTCGTTAAAATTCGCGCGCCGCTTGCTCCGAGCGGATGTCCAAACGCAATGGCTCCGCCGTTCACGTTCACTTTTTCTTTCGCAAGCGCAAGCTGCTTGATGCATTCTAACGCTTGCGAAGCGAACGCCTCATTTAATTCGACTAACCCGATCTCCTCAATGGTTAGTCCGGCACGCTTTAACGCCTTTTGTGTCGCATAAATCGGGCCAAGCCCCATGACCGCTGGCTCTAGACCGGCAACGGCGGATGTCGTATATTTCACCAGCGGTGTCATCCCAAGCTCTTTCGCTTTTTCTGCGCTCATTAAAAGCAATGCCGCCGCCCCATCGTTGACGCCGGACGCATTTCCTGCCGTGACGGTCCCACCTTCAAATAACGGACGCAGTTTCGCTAATTTCTCAAGCGTAGTATCTGGACGAGGATGTTCATCTTTCGCGACAACGACTGTTGCCCCTTTCCGGTCATAATAGACGACCGGAACTAGTTCATCCGCAAACAAATTCGCCTCGATCGCCCGCTTCGCTTTCATCTGACTTTCATACGCAAATTCGTCTTGTGCTTCGCGAGAAATTCCATACCTCTTAGCGACGTTTTCTGCTGTTTGCGGCATGCTGTCGGTCCCGTACATTTCATGGAGCTTCGGATGAATAAACCGCCAGCCGATCGTCGTATCAAACATTTCCAAATTGCCGCGCGGAAAGTCTTGATCTGGCTTCGCCATAACAAAAGGCGCGCGCGTCATACTTTCCGTTCCCCCAGCGATGACGATGTCTGCTTCTCCCGTCATAATCGCCCGTGCTGCGTAGTTAACCGCATCCAAGCCAGAGCCACACAAACGATTTACTGTTGTTCCTGCCACTTCGACCGGCAAACCAGCTAATAACGCCGACATACGAGCGACGTTTCGATTATCTTCCCCCGCTTGATTGGCATTTCCAAGAACCACTTCTTCAATTTGTTCGACCGGAAGTGACGGATTGCGTTCGATGAGCGCACGAATAACCGTCGCTCCTAAATCGTCGGGGCGAACGTCTTTAAGCGCCCCTTTATACTTTCCGATCGGCGTCCGCACCGCATCGACAATGACGACTTCTTTCATTAATATATCGCTCTCCTTTGTTTATTTTTCGTCCTCACTCTTTGTGTAATCGTACACGCCTCTCCCTGTTTTTCTGCCGAGGCGGCCTGCTTTGACATATTGCTCTAATAACGGGGCCGGGCGGTATTTTTCCCCTAGTTTTTCATGCAAGTATTTTAAGTTGTTCAAACGTGTATCTAAGCCGACTAAATCGGCTAATTCAAACGGTCCCATCGGATAATTGAGTCCGAGTTTAATTGCTTTATCAATTTGTTCTGGCGTACCTACCCCTTCTTGCAGCATATAAAACGCTTCGTTGCCGACTAGCGCGCTAATTCGACTTGTCACAAACCCTGGAAATTCATTGACGACAACTGTTTCTTTCCCCATTTGTTCCGCCACTTGTTGAATCGCTTCCGCCGTTTCGTCGCTCGTTTCTAATCCGCGGATAATCTCCACAAGCTTCATTTTATGAACTGGATTAAAAAAGTGCATCGCAATGACTTTTTCCGGACGTTTCGTAAACGAGGCGATCTCGGTCGGGCTCATCGTCGACGTATTCGTCGCAAAATAGCACGTTTCTGGTGCATGTTCGTCGATGGTTGCAAACACATGCTTTTTAATCTCTAATTTTTCCGGAACGGCTTCAATGACTAAATCCGCTGTTTTCACTGCTTCTACTAAATTCGTCGAATACGTCAGTCGTGCTTGTGCGTCTAGCTTTGCTGAGACAGTTAGTTTGTTTAGCGACACCGCTTTTTCAAAAATAGCGTCAATTTCTTTTTTCGCGCTTTGTAATTGTTCGTCCTTAATATCTACAAGCGTCGTGTAAAATCCTCCTGCCGCACTTACATATGCGATCCCTCGCCCCATCACGCCGGAACCAACAACAACTAATTGGCGAATCATCGAATCTCTCCTTTGCCATCGTAGTGCAAAAATGAACGTGTGATCGAACATGCATTCAAAAGACAAAAGTGAAAACGAGCACCCATCCGCAGATGGAAGTGCTCGGAAAACGTTACAGACCGAAAGGATTGAGCGGACGGCTTCCGTAGTACGATAAAATGCTTTTCGTTTCCGTATATAAATCAAGCGTTTCTACACAAAGTTCCCGACCAAATCCAGATTGTTTATATCCGCCAAACGGTGTGCCAGGAAACGCAGAGAACGGGCTGTTAATCATCACAATTCCTGCTTGAATTTGTTTAGCGACGCGAAGGGCACGAGCATGATCTTTCGTCCAAATTGCGGAACCGAGCCCGTATTCGCTGTCGTTGGCTAATTTGATCACTTCTTTTTCGTCGCTGAATGTCATAACGACTACAACAGGACCAAAAATTTCTTCTTTGACGACTTTCATTTGATGGTGGACGTTCGTAATAATCGTCGGTTCGTACCAATAGCCGTTTTCAAATCCTTCGACTTTCGCTTCTTTTCCGCCCGTGACAATCGTTGCTCCTTCTTCGATTGCCGAACGAACGTAGCCATCAATGACTTCTAGTTGCTCACGGCTAATAATTGCCCCAACATGCGTTCCTTGGTCAAACGGGTTGCCGAGGGTTAGTTTTTTTGTTTTTTCCACAAACTTCTCCATAAACGCATCGTAAATACTTTCATGGACGTACAAGCGCGAACGTGCTTCGCATGACTGACCCGTGTTATAAAAAATACCGAATAACGAACCATCGACCGCCGCATCAATGTCAGCATCTTCAAACACAATGTTCGGTGATTTTCCGCCAAGTTCTAATGTGACGCGCTTTAACGTTTTTGATGCTTTTTCCATAATGTCTTTTCCGACTGGTGTTGAACCAGTGAACGCTACTTTATCAACAAGCGGATGCTCGACTAAATAGTTGCCGACTTCCGAGCCAGAGCCAGTGACGACGTTCACGACCCCTTCCGGAACACCTGCCTCGTGGCAAATTTCTGCAAGCACAATGCATGTGAGCGGCGTTAAGGAAGCTGGTTTGACGACGACGGAGCAGCCAGCAGCGATGGCTGGAGCGATTTTCCATGCTGCCATCATTAACGGATAGTTCCACGGGATAATTTGCGCGCATACACCGACTGGTTCTTTTTCGGTAAAGTTATGAAATGCGCCTGGCATATTGTTTACCGTGCCGCGATGGCTGACGATCGCACTCGCATAAAACTCAAAATCTTCGATTGCTTGCATCACTTGTCCTTGTGCAGCCGACAACGCTTTTCCTGTGTCTAAAATCTCTAATTCTACTAATTCGTTAAACCGCGAACGCATAATTGAAGCAATTTTATTGAGAATGCGTGCCCGTTTATTCACTGGAAAATGACGCCATTTCCCGTAATCAAATGCTTGCCGTGCCGCTAAAATGGCGCGCTCTGCATCCTCTCTCGTCCCTTTTGCTACTTTGGCGACCGGTTCGCCTGTTGCTGGGTTGTACGTCGTAAACGTTTCGCCAGAAGAACTTTCGACGCGTTCCCCGTTAATAATTAAGTGATACATGTCACGCTTTGTTTCAAGTTTTTCCATTTTTTGTTCTCTAACCGTTGCCACTAGTCACACACTCCTTTTTGTAAAAATGTTTCATTTTTGGTGGATAGAGAGCCCCATTGGCTCATAGGTGTTTAGTTACTTTCCTTGAAATGTCGCTCGCCGTTTTTCGAAAAAGGCGTGAACACCTTCGCGATGATCTTTCGTCAGCCCTGCGATTCGTTGGGCAAACGCTTCTTTTTCTAAATATTCAGCAAACGATAGTTCCCAACTTTGCCGTAAACAACGTTTGATTAGCCCGACTGCTTTCGTCGGTAGATTCGCTAACCTTTCCGCAAATCGAGCGACCTCCTCTTCCCATGCCTCTTCCGAAATGACAGCAGTCACAAGCCCGAGCTCGTGCGCTTTTTGCGCCGTTACTTTTTCTCCTAAAACCGCTAACTCAAGCGCTTTTGCATGACCGATAAGACGCGGCAAGTAATAAAGATTGCCTGCATCTGGGATTAAGCCGACATGAATAAACGCTTCTACAAAGCTTGCTTTTTCCGATGCGAGGCGAAAATCGCACGCTAAGGCGAGGCTCAGCCCCGCTCCAGCCGCAACTCCATTCACTGCCGCAATGACAGGCTTTTCGAAAGAGTGAAGCGCTTTCATCATTGGTGCATAGCGCGTCCGAAGTACTTCGCCATGATCCATGTCTTCGGTCACACCGCCGAGATCTTCCCCCGAGCAAAACGCTCTTCCGGCACCTATAATGACTAAACAGCGAACGGATTCGTCGTTAGCTGCTTGTTTGAGCGCTGCCGTAATTTCTTTATTCATTTGTTCCGTAAATGCGTTTAATTTATCTGGGCGGTTCAACGTGAGCCACGCCACTTGGTTACGAATGTCATAACAAATCGTTTCGTACAAGGACAGCCCCCCTACTTTCCTTGAAATCTTGGTTTCCGTTTCTCCAGAAACGCTTGCATGCCCTCTTTTTGGTCTGCGGAGGCAAACAAAAGGTAAAAATTCTTTCGTTCAAACTGCATCCCTTCATATAGCGAATAATCAACCGCCTTATGCACCGCTTCTTTTATAAACCGGACGGATAAAGGAGGCTGATTGGCCAACTTTTCCGCGAACGTCATCGTTTCCTCCATCAACAGTTCTGGCGCAATGAGCCGGTTGACGATTCCTAAGTCGTAAGCGGTTTTCGCCGACATCCGCTCTCCGGTCCAAAGCCATTCGAGCGCTTTTGTTTTGCCGATTAGCTTCGTCAGCCGCTGTGTCCCTCCCGCTCCCGGCATGACGCCAATATTTACTTCCGGAAAGCCAAATTCCGCCGTTTCGGAAGCAAAGAGCAAATCGCAACAAAGCGCTAGTTCAAAGCCCCCTCCTAATGCAAATCCGTGAACCGCAGCAATCATCGGTTTTTTAATAAGCGCCAATCGATCCCATTCGGCAAACTGATTGAGCAAATCAAGCGTAATCGGGTCATCGTTAGCCATTTCGTCAATATCTGCCCCCGCCGCAAACGCTCTTCCCTTTCCGGTTAACACGATCACGCGAACGTCATCGTTGCGATCGTATGCTTCGATGGCGTGAACAATTTCGGTGACCATCGGGCGGTTTAGTGCATTCAATACGTGCGGACGGTTTAACTCAATAATTGCGACCATTCCTTCCGTCCACGTTTGAATATGCAAAAACTCATTCATTGCCAACTTCCTCACCAATCATCAAGGTGACAAGCTCCCCGGCAAATGACATTAAGTCTTTTCCGGATGCTTTTGCTTCGCTCGTTTTCATCGCTTCTTTTAGTGCTTCATGGCTGTCGTAATACATTTCGCATAACAAGTAATACTCGCTTTCGCCTCCCATCGGCGTGCCGACAATTTTCGTTACTTCCATTTTGCGAAGCCCTGGAATTTTCGCTGTAATTGGGGCATGCGTCCCAAAATAATGCGCATCAAATGCTTCTTTATCTTTCGGTTGTTTGTAAAGAGCAATCATTTTTACCATTTTTCTCTTCTCCTTTTCTATGAACGTAGTGAATATGCTTAAATGGCGAGCAACGCGCGCTCTTTTTTACATCCAAATGGAAATTGGTTTTAATGCTTCAAACGGATTTTTGCATTGTTTGCAATAAAAAATGCTGCGGCATGCGGTCGGTCCGAAAATGTTTTCCATCAACGTATAAGACGATTGGCAATACGGGCATTCCACTTGCCATTCCCCGTTTGGACCGGTTTGTTTTGGGGGCGGAGCGATGCCGAATTGTTTTAATTTTTCCCGCCCTTGTTCGGTAATGCGATCCGATGTCCATGGGGGATGGTGAATAAATTCTACCGTTACCTGTTCGACTCCTTCTAAATCGCTCAACACTTGTTCGACACGCTGCCGAATGATGTCGAGTGCTGGGCAGCCGATAAACGTTGGCAACAGCTTCACCATTGCTTCCCCGTCGGCGAATTGGATATTTTCCACCATTCCGAGTTCCACAATGCTGATCGAATCAATTTCTGGGTCTTTAACAGCAGCGAGCGCAGCTGTAAGTTTTTCCATCATAAGCCCTCATCCCTTCAAAAGATTACCAGATTGCTAGAGGGTCCATTCGATAAACTTCCGATAATGTCGCAAGCGCTTCGATTAAATCTGCTGTATGTTCACCATTTCGCCCATTGCCGCGCTTCATCTGGAACTCGCTTGGCAACTCAAGGTTTGTTTGTTCAAACACCGGCTTCACCGCCTGCAGCCAGCGCGCCTTTAGCACTTCTTCGCTATCGATTAACCCGCATTCGACCATTTTTTCTCCCTTTTCGCCAAGTGAAAGCACGCCGGCGAAATCGTCGAATACTTTCTCCACTGCTTTTCTCATTCGTTCCCGCGCCTCGCCCCCGGCGTTTACCAACTGTACAAACCACGTTCTCCAATGCATCAGGTGATAATAAAGTTCCATGTTTACTTTTACCGCTACTTGCGCAAGCGGTTTGTAGGAACAATTTTTCAATGAATCGATGCGCACTTTTTTCGCTTGCGCATAAAAATAATTTCTTACGACCGCAAACGCCCAATCGTACTGCGGCTCATGCAAATAATGACCTGGTCCATTTACTTCCTCTAGCAAAATCGCGTTTCGTCTTTCCGCTGCTGTGCGTCCGTGGGCAAGGTCATTGGCATTCCCAATGCCGATGTCTTCTAGCAACTGGTAATACATCGCCGCATGCCCCATCGTATCTTGCGTGATGGAGGAAAAAGCGACGTCCTCTTCAATATGAGGGGCAAGACCTAGCCATTCCGAGCCGCGATAAGCAATGATGAAATCATCATCGGCGAGCTGAAATAATAATTCGACAAGCGCCTCTTTATAGGCAGGGAGCTGGTGGAGTTCTTCCGGTTTTGTGACCATCATCGTTGAATCTCCCCCTTCCAAGATAAAATTTCTTTTTCGTCGAACATCTCTTGTTCATATTGCCGCCATTTCTTTTTTAAGTACCCGTATCCTTTCGTTGTCCGGTAGTCTTTGTTATCAAGCCGCTTTAAGGCGTCTTTTTCTTCTTCGGTCATCTGGCGAATATCAGAGCGTTTCACGACCCAGATGTCGGAAACAGGCTCGCGCCGCATAAAATTTTCTTGTGCCATCACTAACGCCATTTCGTGGTTAGGGGCAAGCAAGCTGAATTGGTGTTGAAGCGGTGCGGTGTCGCTTTTGCGGCTGAACACTTCAAACACTTCATAAAATCCACTCATCGTAATCCCCCTTATACCGTTGCTTTTGAGCCGCTTAATGCTTCGCGAACCCACGCGTTATGCCGATACGATAATTCGCGCAGGCGAAGGCGCTCTTTTGATTTCGGACCGTTGTTGCGGATGATTTCTTTAAATTGATTCCAATCTGGTTGACGATATATCCATTTTCCTTCTGTTTCGTCGTAATGCATCGTTTCATCTGGAAGTTGAAGCCCAATCGATAAAATGCGCGGCACGTATTTGGTAAAGAAATCTTGGCGAAGTTGCTCGTTTGTTTTCGTGCGAATGCGATATTTAATCGTAATGTCTTGTTTCGATGTCCCTGTCGTGGAAGGGCTATCAGGGCCGAAAAACATCAGCAACGCATCCCACCAGCGGTTTAGCGCGCCTTGCAACATGTCTTTTTGCTCTTTCGTCCCTTCCGCTAGCGCCAAAATAATCGACTCCCCGTGTTGAGCGTGGAACACTTCTTCCGCACAAATGCGTTTTAATGCACGGGCATATGGCCCGTACGAAGCGTCAAGCATGTTCGTTTGTGTAATGATCGCCGCTCCGTCGACTAGCCACCCGATTAAGCCTGCATCGCCCCACGTTGGCGCCGGCATGTGAAAGACGTTATGAAACTTTAAATTTCCACTAAACAAATCTTGCATAATTTCTTCCCGCGTTTTGCCAAGTGGAGCCATTAAATCTTCCGCGACACGAAGAAGCAATTGCCCATGTCCCATCTCATCTTGCACTTTTGCCATAATCCCTAGCTTTCGGCGCAATGTTGGGGCTTTCGGCACCCACTCTTTCTCCGGAAGTGCCCCCATAATTTCACTAATGCCATGCATGGCGATCAGCTTAATGAGCGTCATTCGGTACTCGTCGGGCATCCAATCATCCGCCTCAATCTTTTCCCCCGCTTCGATTCTCTCCATAAACCGTTGGTGTTTCTCTTCTTCCGATAAACGTTCAAACGATGTCACAATCGCCATCTATATCCTCTCCTGTTCATAACGTTTATTTAACGTAATTATAAAATAACGTTATAAACATTTCAATTATGAAAATTGTAATAATTAATTATTTTTTTACTTTTTCTTTTCGGTGATCGACAATGCGAACCGCCTTTCCTTCCGAACGCGGGAGCGATTTCGGCTCACAGACGTGAACGTCGATCGAAATAAGGCAGTAATTTTTCAATACGTGCTGAATGCGTTTTTTGAGCAAAGATACACGTACGTCGTTCAAATCGCCGCCGATTTCTTGGGCGAACGATTCGTTCATTTCGACTTGAAGTTCGACGTTGTCAAGCGTTCCTTTCCGGAATAGGTGAATTTGGTAATACGGAGCTAGCTCTTGGATCGTTAATAAATAGTGCTCGATTTCTGATGGGAAGACATTTACGCCGCGAATGATGAGCATATCGTCGACACGCCCTTTAACTCGCGACATTCGTGTCGTCGTTCGGCCGCACTTGCACCGTTCTTTTGTAATCGATGCAATGTCGCCGGTACGATAGCGAAGAATAGGGAACGCTTCTTTTGTTAGGCTTGTAAATACTAACTCCCCTTCTTCCCCATCCGGTAGTGGCTCAAGCGTTTTCGGGTCGATGACTTCGACATAAAAATGGTCGTCTGCGATATGCAGCCCGTCTTGCGCCTCATGGCATTCCATCGCCACTCCCGGTCCGATGACTTCGCTTAGCCCATAAATATCACATGCCTTAATCGCAAACGCTTCTTCTAACGTCTTCCGCATTTCTTCCGACCACGACTCTGCCCCAAAAATTCCGTATTTCAGCGACGTTTGCCGCGGATCTTTTCCAAGCTCTTTCATTCGCTCCGCAATATTAAGGACGTATGAAGGGGTTCCGCAAATCACCTGTGGCTGAAAATCTTCGATAAGCATCACTTGTCGGTCGGTATTTCCTCCCGATACCGGTACGGTCACCATCCCGAGCCGCTCGCTGCCGTAATGAAGCCCAAGTCCTCCGGTAAATAAGCCATACCCATACGCATTATGCAACACTTGTCCTCGTTCTCCACCAGCAATTGCAATCGCCCGCGCGACAATGTCCGCCCAATTTTCAATGTCGGTTTTCGTATACGCCACGACCGTTGGTTTTCCACTCGTACCGCTTGAGGCATGAAGGCGCACCACCTGCTGCACATCGACCGCAAGAAGCCCAAACGGGTAGTGGTCGCGCAAATCTTTTTTCGTCGTAAACGGCAGCTTCTGAATGTCTTCTAGCGACCGAATATGCTCTGGAGTTATTCGACCAGTTAGCTTCTGACGATAAAATGGCACACGTTCATACACTCGCTGCACCGTTTGTTGCAGCCTCGCAAGCTGCAACTTCTCCAACTCTCGTCTTGACCATGTTTCCACTTCATGCAAAATCATTTTCCCATCCCCTTTGTCAAACGCTTTCATTTTTTTGATAAAAAACAAACATTTATGACGTTTATAAAACGTTATAAATGTTTTTCATTATATTTAAGTTAAAAATAGCGATAATATTCTAAATTGTCAATCTCTTTTCTTGGCGAATTTTGTTGATTTCCGCAAAAAGAAGCTAACAGCCTATCTGTTAGCTTCGCACTGCTATGTTTACACCGTTTCTTGCTGTTTAGGCGTTAGCGGTTTTGGTTCGAGGAGAGCGCCTGTGAAAATGTCTTGCACAGGGACAGCTTCTGTTTTCCAGCTGACGGGCGGTTCTGTGCCCCAAAATGTCGCACGCTGCGGGTCGTCTAAATGCCATTTCACCGGCTCCCAATCTGGGTCGTTCGTAAAATAGTCCCCCGTATACAGCTCAATGCGGTTTCCGTCCGGGTCACGCACATAGACGAAAAAAGCGTTAGACGTCCCGTGCCGTCCTGGAGAGCGCTCGATGTTGTGCGCATACCCCATTGCCGCTAAATGGTCGCACGCATCTAAAATCGCTTTCGCGTCGTCCATCCAAAAACCAGTATGGTGATAGCGCGGTCCTGTTTCGCTAATAAGCGCCAAATCGTGAACGCTCGGTTTTCGGTGCATCCACGCTGCCCACATTTTTTCGTCTTCTCCATATCCTTTTACTGTATATTCGCTCGTCATAAAGCCTAGATGGTCGCTATACCACCGATATACTTCCTCAATGTTTGTGATGAGGCAGTTCGCATGATCGATACGCTTTATCTTTGTGTTTCTATGCAAATGAAACTTTTGCAACATTCGCTCTGCTTTTTCCATCTCAAAGAAAAACTCGACAGGCAAGCCGCCCGGGTCTTGAATGCGGAGCGCTCTCCCTTGCCCGCGTTCTTCCCCTGGCTGAATCCATTTTTTCTTCGTTCCTAGTTTCGTAAACAACCGATCTAGTTCGTCGAGGTCTTCGTCGGCGCTCACTCGATAAGCAATATGGTTTAAGCTAGCTTGCTCGCCTTTTGTCAATACTAAGCAGTGATGGTTCGCATCTTCTAGCGCCCGCAAGTAAAGGTGCGTATCGTCGCGTGCTGTTTCGAATAACCCAAGTCCATGGACGTAGAAATCGTACGCCCGGTCCAAATCAGTTACCGTCACTTCGACATGGTGCAAGCGAACAATGTCAAACGTTTTTTTCACACAAACTCCCCCTCATTAAGATAGTGTGACGGAAGTAATGCCGGCACGACGCTTCGCCCGTTCTAAAAACTCTTTCACTTGTTGTTTGTATGGCGCTTTGTCGTAATGGTCATAAAACACGTTCGACATGCGAACTGGATCACCGAAAAAGTAATATTCGTATAATGCTTGACGGTTACCAAACGCACTAATGGCAATATCCCAAGCAAGACGATAAAGCTGAACGCGTTCATATCCATCGATCGCTGCCCCTTGCATATAGCGATGCATGAGCGGCCCAATCTCTGCATCTTCAAAATCTTTATGTGTTGGAATGGCCATCAAGCCAGAAGCGCCTAAAATTCGAATGATTTCAACCATCCGTTGATATACTTTTGGATACCAGTTTCTAGCTGCATCGAGCGGCAAAAAGTCTGGTGTCATGTTTCCATAACGATCGATTTTGGCATCTTGTTCTGCGCGATATAAATGGGAACGCATCGTTTCAAGAATAATCATTACTTCTGCCGCTTTTTCTTTGACGTGCTGGAACTGCTCGATTCCAACTGCTTCCATCATGCTTAAAATAACTCCAAGCACAAATTCGGTTTTGGCGATGTTTTTCGCGACGACTTGATGCGACATATGAATAACCGCATTCGTTTCTCGGTACGTCCGGTTGCATAAATCCGCGTTATGCACGATAAAGACGCGTTCCCACGGGATGAAGGCGTTTTCAAAAATAACGATGGCATCACTTTCATCAAACTGTGCTCCCATCGGGTGATCCCATTGATTTTTCCCGTAATCAAACGATTCACGGCAAACGAATTTAACGCCAGGGGTATTATTCGCAAAAGCAAACGCCATGCAATATGGGTCGTCGTTATTAGTCGCCTTGTTCAAGGTCGATGGATAGACGATGCATTCGTCTGTAATCCCGCCTAACGTGGCGAGCAACCGGCAACCGGAAACGTAAATACCGTCAGCGTCTTTTTTCACAATTCTTGCAGATACGTGTGGGTCGTTTTGTTCGTGTTGCGCTTTGGCACGATTAACTTGAGGATGGATTAGTGTATGTGTGAGTGCTAAGTCGTTTTCGCGGACGTATTCGTAATATTTCATGATATTTTCGCCAAAGTCAATGCCGTCACGATTGCCTTGACGGAAAAATTCAGCGGCAGAAGCAAACGCCATGATGCTTGTATTAATGTAATCAGGCGAACGCCCCATCATTCCGCCGGAGTAACGAGCCCATTCAGTAAACATTTCTCGCCGGGCGATTAAGTCTTCTTTCGTTTTTGGCGCGATAAACGAAAGCCCTACTAAGTCCCCGGTTGTCGGTGAAGTGTACAGCATTTTGTCGCGCTTTTCGTACTGCAAATCGTACAAATCGGCAACCGAACGCGCGACGTTTTTAAATGCTGGATGCTCTGTCGGATCTTCGACGCGCTGCCCGTCGATATAAATACAGTTTTTCGCCCCTTTCAACGCTTTTAAATATTGCTCCCCTGTTCTTGCTGGCATAAACAACTCCCCCTTTTTTTAGTTTAGAAATAATCATCTTAATAGCGCTCGATATACTTCTTCGTCTAGTTTTTTCGCTTTGTCCACATTATACGTTTTTTCGTATGCAGGTTCTGTCGTAATTTGCGATCCCCAGAACATACTGTCAAAAACAGCTTCGACAGCTGCTTCGATTTTCGCTAGTTTCAGCGAAACGCCGCTCATCGCGTCTTCTACAATAACAGCAGGCGCATGAATGGAGTACACCGTGCCAAGTCCAATCACCGTAAAGACAACGTGCGGATTGGCACGAATGTTCGACACAATTCGCGAATTCGTCGAAACCGCGAAACGAATCGTTGTTTCATTGACGCTTTTCACCCACGAAATTGCCGCTACATTCGGAATGTTCCGTTCTGCTTCCATCGTTGTTAGCAGCACTAATTTTTCCCCTGATAAAAATGCCATTAAGTCATGCGAAAGCGTGGACGCTTTTTCTGCCGCTCCCATCTTTTTTCCCCCTCAAATAATACTTTCACGCACTAAGTTGGTCTGTTTTTTTCCAAAATATGCTGCTTGCACCGTTTCATTATTCATTAGCTCTTGCGCAGTTCCGGAAATAGAAATTTGTCCATGGCTAAGAACGCAGGCGCGATCGGCTACTTTTAAAGCCGCTTTTACGTTTTGTTCGACTAAAATAATTGTTGTTTCGAGTTCATCACACATTTTCCGTAAAATAGTCATAATATCTTTCACAATCAGTGGTGCTAAACCGAGGGAAGGTTCATCAAGCATGATTAACTTTGGTTTCGCCATTAACCCACGCGCAATTGCCAGCATTTGTTGCTCCCCTCCAGAAAGCAATCCACCCGGTCGATCTAACATTTGTTTTAAGCGCGGAAACAATTCAAGCACTTGTTCGACATCGCGAGGAATTTCTTTTTTGTCGCGATGGTAGCGATGATACGCTCCTAAGAGCAAGTTGTCTTTCACCGACAGCGAATCAAAAATTTGCCGACGTTCCGGTACTAAACAAATCCCTTTTTTTACAAGCGTCTGCACCGCTGCAGAGGTGATGTCTTCTCCTTCCAGCTCTATCGTTCCTTCTGCTGCCTTATAAACACCTGCGAGCGTACCGAGAAGCGTGCTTTTGCCTGCCCCGTTTGCTCCGACAATTGCCAACAACTCGCCTTTCTGAAGCTGAAACGAAATGCCTTTTATTACATGTAAATAGCCGTGATACACATGCAAGTTGTTTACCGCTAGCACACCGTCTCCTCCTCCCCTAAATACGCCGCTACTACCGCTTTATTCCGATAAATTTCTTCTGGTGTTCCTTCGCCAATTTTCACACCATTGTCAAGGACAACGATGTGGTCGGAAATCGCCATGACCGTTTCCATATCGTGCTCAACAAATACAAACGTCAGCCCTTCTTTACGCAGCTGCAAAATCACTTCTACTAGCCGTCGCGACTCCTCATCATTCAGCCCAGCCATCGGTTCATCCAATAAAATGAGCGCAGGCTCTGCGGCGATTGCTCTAGCAATTTCTAGCAGCCGCTGATTTCCATACGGCAACGTTTCCGCCCGCTCATAAGCAAGATGAGCAATGCCGACCTTTTCTAAACAACGCATCGCCTTCTCTTCTACCGCTTTTTCTTCCTTTTTCACCGACGGAACGCGAAGCCCTGCCTGCAAAAAACTAGTTTTCATATTCCTGTGTGCTCCAGTCATGACATTTTCGATGACAGACATGTTCGTAAATACTTCTAAGTTTTGAAACGTCCGTGTCATTCCTAGCTGGGCAATTTGGTACGGTTTTTTTCCGGTAATGTCTGTTCCGCTAAACCGAACCGTTCCTGATGACGGCGCAAGAATGCCGGTAACGATATTAAACAGCGTCGTTTTTCCCGCACCGTTCGGTCCAATCACCGCCAAAATCTCTCCTTTGTTTACGTCGAACGAAACATCGTTGACCGCTACCACGCCGCCAAACTGTTTTGTGATACGTTCCACTGTTAAGAGAACTTGCCCGTTTCGTTTCAACGCCCACCGCCCCCTTTAGCGGCTGGAGATAACGTGGTGCTTGTTCTCCACTTCCCCGTTATTTTTTTCCACGCAGCCGTTAATCCGTTTGGCATATAAATAAGCATTACGACGAGCAATACGCCGAAGAAGACGATTTCAAATTCTCCTCCAGCATTCGAAAAGACAAGCGGCACAACTTCTTTTAGTAGTTCGGACAATAAAACAAACACACTAGAACCGATGACCGCTCCCCAAATACTCGATGCTCCGCCGGTGATTACCATAATTAAAAAGTAGATCGAGAGCATTGCATCAAATGCTTGCGGATTAATAAACGTCACATAGTGAGCGTACAAGCTTCCAGCGATAGACGCGCAAATGGCGCTATACACAAACACTTGCAATTTGTATCTCATAATATCGATTCCTACGGCGTCAGAAGCAGCTTCACTTCCCTCAATCGAGCGCAACGCTCTCCCTACTCGCGAATGAATGATATTTTGTGAGAACAAAAGGGAGAGAAAAACAACGATCCAAATTAAGTAATAAAAGCGAGCGTCATTACTAAATTCCCATGCGAACAGCTTGATAGATGGAATACCAAAGAATCCGTTCATCCCTCCAGTAATCGACGTAAACTCTTTAAAACACGTGTATACAATTACTCCAAAGCCGAGTGTAGCAAGTGCTAAGTAGTGCCCTTTCAACTTGAACGTTGGAATGCCAACAATAAAAGCAATGAAAGCAGAAATGATAGCACCAGCAATGATGCTAAGCCACGGTGACCATCCATGCGTTGCAGATAAATAAGCAGTCGTATAAGCGCCGATTCCATAAAAGGCAGCATGCCCTAATGAAATTTGCCCCGCATATCCCATCAACATCGTCAACCCGTTGCAAACGAGCGAGTAAAACCCGATCATAATGAGAATGCTAAGCAAGTAGTTCGAATGGACAATGAGTGGAAAAAGCAAAATACCGAGCGCAAATAGCCATGTACCTAGACGACGTTCGTGCATGACACCCCTCCCTTATACGCGCTTCCCTGTTGCTTTTGCAAACAGGCCGTTTGGTTTTACAAATAACATCATCAACAGTAACGCAAAGCTGATGGCATCCTTTAATCCAGCCGACCAAAACCCTTCAGCAAACGACTCGAGAATGCCGAGCAAAAATGCCCCGACAACTGCAGCAGGAGCATTTGTCAATCCCCCGATGACCGCAGCGACAAATGCTTTCATTCCAAGCATCATTCCCATGTTATAGGAAGCGCCAGAAATGGGCGCAATCACAATTCCTGCCAATGCACCGAGCCCTGCGCTAATGGAAATCGCAATGAGTGACATTTTTTCGGGATGAATTCCCATAAGCCGCGCTGCAAATTGATTGACAACACATGCGCTAACCGCTTTTCCAATATACGTTTTGTTAAAAAAGTAGCCCATCGAAAATACACCGACAAGGGAAATCGCAATCGCCCATAAATTTTGCGGCAATAACACTGCTTGAAATATCGTAATCGGATGGTTGCTGGTAAACGGCCGTAGCGATTGTGGCTGTGTCCCCCAGATAAAAATGGCTAATCCACGGAAAACAAACGAAACGCCGATGGTAATAATGATTAATGTCGCCGCCGAAGAATGACGCGCCGGATAAATGGCTGTTTTTTCAAACAACGCTCCGATGAGAACAACGATGGCAATGGCTAGGGAGATGGCTGCCCATAGTGACAGCCCTGCTCCCGATAAAGAAATCGCCGTAAGCGCTCCAAGCATCGCAAATTCTCCTTGGGCAAAGTTAAGTACGCCTGTTACGTTATACGTCACGACAAAGCCGATCGCAATTAATGCATAGATACTACCAATCGTCAAACCAGAAAAGAACAGTTGAATAAACTGGCTAAACACCTCCATGTAATCGCCTCCACTACATCATTCGGTAATCTTCCATTGCCCGTTTTGAATCTCAATCATTACTAAACTATCGGTATTTAGCCCGTTATGGTCGTTCTCGCTCATTTTGAATATTCCGGTGACTCCCACAAACTCTTTCATATTTTCTAAAAAGGTTTTAATTGCCTTTGGGTCGGTACCTTTTTCCTCTATCGCTTTTGTAAGCATCATAAATCCATCATACGCATGGCCGCCAAATGTACTAGCAGGGTAGCCAAATTTCTCTTCAAACGCTTTTTTGTAGGTTGTAATGACTTCTTTTTGTGCATCGTTCGCTGGAATTTGTTCGATTACCGGTAGCTTTCCAGCAGGGAAATAGACGCCGTTTGCCGCATCGCCTGCTAATTCAATAAACTGCTTGGAGCCAAGACCGTTGCTCCCTAAAATCGGAACATTCATTCCTAGTTCCCGAATGTTTTTCACAACAACCGACGTTTCTTGCACCGTCCCCCAGACGATAATCGCGTCTGGATTTGCTTTTTTCACACGTGTCAACATTGCCTTCGCATCGTTCACTGTCGCTTCAAATTCATCTTCTATGACAACGTTCAAATCATAATTTTTCACGAGCCGCTGAAACTCGGCATGCCCGCTCGTTCCATAGCTTGTCGCTACGTTAAGCCAAGCGATCTTTTTCCATCCTTTTTTCGTCAAAAAGTCGAGTACTTTTGGCATGACAACGTCATCGCCTTGAGCCACTTTAAACACCCAATCACGTTTTGCGCCATCGTCAGGTGCGTTAATTTGTTTGCTTGATGCAGCGGAAATAAACGGAATTTGTGCTTTCATGGCAATTGGTAACATCGCAAGCGAGTTTCCGCTTGTCGTTCCACCAATCACTGCAACCACTTTTTCTTGTTCAATCACTTTTTTCATCGCTAATACGGCTTGGTTTTGGTCTGATTTGCTATCGATGGCAATGAGTTTAATTTTTTTCCCGTTAATCCCACCCTTTTCGTTGATTTGATCTGCTAGCATTTGAACCGTGTCCATTTCCCCTTTTCCTAACGGAGCAGCAACTCCAGACGTGTCAAAAATAGCCCCGATTTTAATTTCTCCGCCTCCGCCAGCTTCCTCTTTCTTTCCGCTCGTTTCTTGGCTGCTAGTACATGCTGCTAATAAGAAAACAAGCAAGCATGTTACAAAAATAGAAACCCATTTTTTCATCGTTCATCCCCCTTTTATTTTGTAAGCACTTTCATTTCTTTTTATAGAAAATAATATTTATTTCCCGAACTGAGGAATATGGTGGTTGCCAATGGCAACATGAATGACTTTCGGCTCGGTGTAAAATTCGAAGGCATAATGACCGCCTTCTCGGCCAATTCCGCTATATTTCATTCCGCCGAACGGAATGCGTAAATCGCGGACATTTTGCGCATTAATCCAAATCATGCCCGACTCTATCGCTTGGGCAACACGGTGTGCCCGTTTAATGTCGTTCGTCCAAACGTAACCCGCCAACCCATATTTGACGTCATTGGCCATTTGAATAACGTCTTCTTCTGTTTCAAATTCAATGACTGCCATGACAGGTCCGAAAATTTCTTCTTGGCACACCCGCATCTCGTTTTTCGCGTTTAACAATAACGTCGGGGCAACGAAATTGCCATGTTGGAATGATTCTGGCACTTGTCCGCTATACACCGTGCACCCTTCTTGTTGCGCAAGCGTGATATATTCCGTCACCTTTTTCCAATGGTCTTTATGAATTAAAGGTCCTACTTGTGTTTTGGCGTCTAGCGGATCGCCGATGCGAATATTGGCCACTCGCTCTTTTAATGCCGCGACAAATCGTTCTTTCAGTGACGTATGCACAAAGACGCGCGAGTTAGCTGTGCATCGCTCCCCGTTAAAGGAAAAGATGCCCCATACCGCCGCATCAAGTGCGCGTTCAAAATCGGCGTCTTCAAAGACGATAAGCGGCGATTTTCCGCCTAATTCCATTGATACGCGTTTCATCGTATCGGCAGCGTTTTTTATAATCAATGAACCTGTTATTGTTTCTCCCGTGAAAGAAATAGCAGCAACCTCTGGATGGGCAACGAGCGCAGCTCCTGCTGTCTCACCAAATCCGTGAACAACATTAAACACACCTTTTGGTAGTTGCGCTTCTGCGATGATTTGTGCGAGTTTGTTGGCCGTGAGTGGAGATAGTTCGGCAGGTTTTAGGACGACTGTATTTCCAGTAGCAAGTGCAGGAGCGACTTTCCACGTTTCGAGCATAAACGGTGCATTCCAAGGAGTGATGAGCCCAACTACCCCTAAAGGTTGGTAAACAGTATAGTTAAGGAATTCGTCATCTTGTTGGTACGCTTCCCCTACTAAACGGGAACGGACCATTGCTGCGTAAAACCGGAAATTTTCTGCCGACCGAGCAATCATTTTTCGCGTCTGGCTAATCGGCAATCCGGTGTCAAGCGATTCTAAATAGGCGATTTCTTCGACATTTTTATCGATCAATTCCGCAATCCGTTGGATGTATCGGAGCCGTTCGGATACTTTCAGCGAGCCCCATGATCCGTTGCGGAACGCTTCTTTTGCAGCAGCAACAGCAAGGGAAATATCTTCTCTATTACCAGCCGCAACCCGGTTGATCGTTTCATTAGTGAAGGGGTTCAAATTCTCGAACGTGTCGCCGGAAATGCTATCAACAAATTCACCGTTGATATATAGCTTCGTATCGTCAATCTTGTTGGACAGCATATGATTCACCTCGATTATCGACGGTGCGTCCGTCTAATACATAGTTTTCTAACGCTCCTAATCCATCGATTTCTAAACGTACAACATCCCCTGGATAAATATGCGACAGCCCTTTTGGCGTTCCTGTTAAAATGACATCGTTTGGTTCAAGCGTCATGAAGGAACTAATAAACGCAATCAGTTCCGGGATGGAATAGATCAAATCTTTCGTATTTCCGCGCTGGCGAAGCTCGCCATTGACGTATGTGCGCAATTCTAAATCACTGACATCGTCAATATCTTCTTTGTCCACAAAAAACGGACCCATTGGACCGAACGTGTCATGCCCTTTTGCGCGGACTGGAGGTCGGTAGAAGTTGTTAACAAAATCGCGAACGGTAACATCATTCGCAATCGTGTATCCGCTTACATAGTCAAAGGCATCTTTTTCTTTCACATTGCGTGCGGTCTTTCCAATGACGACGGCTAATTCGTTTTCGTAATGCATATATGTAGCTCCGTTCGGATAGTAAATCGGTGCTAGATGGCCGATGAGTGAAGAGTTTGGCTTAATAAATAGTACCGGTTCGGTCGGTTTCTCTAGCCCTAGCTCCTCGGCATGGTCGGCGAAATTTAATGCAAGACCGATCATTTTGTTCGGTTGAATAGGCGGAAGCCATACTTGAATATCATGAAAAGCATATTGTTTTCCGCTTGCTGCGGTAATATGCGTCCCTTCTTTGTTTAGTATGCCTGTTTGCTCCCTTCCTTCGGCAATAAAACGTGCATGTTTCATCTCTCCCCGCTCCCCGCTTTCGATAATAGTCCATATCCTTCTAATACTCCGCGAATTTCTTGTTGTAGTTCTGGTGACGGCAAATCCATCGGCAGACGTAATTTCGGGTAAATTTTTCCCATCATTCCTAGCGCCGCTTTTAATGGCGCTGGGTTTGTATCTTTAAATAGCACGTCGTTTAGCGGCATTAGTTCGTAATGCAAATCTTGTGCGCGCTTCACATCGCCTGCTATCCATGCGTTATACACTTCTGCTACTTTTTCCGGCGCAACGTTAGCAGTAGCGCTAATGTAGCCCGCTCCACCAATCGCTAGCATCGGGTAACATAATAACTCAATACCCGAGAACAAAAGGAAGTCCCGACCGCAAGCAAGTAACACGCGATTGACGTGCTCAAAATCTTTATTCGATTCTTTGACGCCGATAATGTTGGGGCAATCTTCTTTGAGGCGGGCGAGCGTCTTTACCTCTAAATTCACCGCTGTTCTTCCTGGGATATTGTAGACGATGATCGGAATATCGACAGCGTCAGCGACTGTTTTAAAATGTTTGTACAGTGCGTGTTGGGACGGACGGTTATAATACGGAACGATGACCATTGCAGCATCTGCCCCCATCTCTTGGGCAAGTTTCGTCAGATGCAACGTTTCTGCATGGTTCGTGGAACCTGTGCCAGGCACAACTGGAACGCGCCCTTTTGCGGCTTGGATAGCAGTTTCCATCACTTTTTCTCGTTCTTGCAACGTAAGCGAGCTTGGCTCTCCGGTTGTCCCAGTCACCGAAATTCCGTGGCTGCCGCTTTCGATGTGCCAGTCGATTAATTGTGCTAACGTTTTGTAATCCACTTCATCATTTTCCAAAAACGGGGTGACAATTGGTGCGATGGATCCGCGCAGACGTTCTTTTGCTTCAGCAATCGACATCAAAACAATTCACTCCTTTTTAAATATTTTAAATTTTCAGATATAAAAGATGAAAAAAATTTTTCCCTCTTCGGGACTGACACCTCCTTTTATTCAAAAAAAGCGATGCGCTGTTGCTTTTCTTGCTCTAACACGTGGCTTCGATACGCTTCGAGCGTGCGTAGTTTATGGTTTCTAGCAAACTGGTCGATGAGCGAAAACGCAGCGCGATGCTCTAGCATCGCAATCATTTCTTCATGTTCTTTCATCGACTCTCGTGCCCTGTTTGGAATAAACGCTGTTCCCATGCGGCGAATCGAATCAATCCGTTCGTGAACGTGTTCAATCGTTTCTAATAAAAACGGATTGCCGCAATATTGGTAAATCGTGTTGTGAAAGGCGCGGTTTAACTGTCCGAACCGGCGAAAGTTAAACTCGTCTAGCGCTTCGCTCATCTGTTGGTTGAGCTGACGTAGCTCTTTTACCTTTTCTTTTGGAAATTGCTTGGCACTTAACGCCGTCGCATAGCCAGATAGCACAGCCAGCACCGATAGTGCTTCCAAATATTTGTCGTGATCGATTGGCGTGACGATTGCCCCGATGTTTAGTTTGTATTGAATAAGCCCCTCTTCCTCTAATTTTTTTAACGCCTCACGAACAGGAATGACACTGACCGCTAGCTCCGCCGCGATTTGGCTTGTAACAATTCGTTGTCCTGGCGCATAAGCCCCAGTCATAATTCGTTCGCGAATAACTTCATACGCATGCTGCTGTTTGTTTAGTTTTTTTATGTCCTTTTTCATAGTTTTATCATAATGCAAATGTTATGAATTTTCAATATAAATGTTATAAAAAAATATAAGATTTTGTACTTAAAAATATCTATTCCTATGAAAGAAAATTTCTCTATTCGTCGTACTCATTTTCGTCTACAATGATAAGAAAAACGGGGAGGAAAAAAGATGGACGAAATGAGAAGGTCGATGCTAGCGTGTACCGATGAGGCGAAAATTTCTGCGTTTTTGTCGACGGCGATGACGGGGTATTTAGGGCTAACGGACGGGCAAGCGCCGTACGTCGTTCCGCTGAATTTTGTCTGGTGGAACGGCGCCGTATACGTTCATGGGGCAGAAGAAGGACGGAAAATGGAGGTGTTGAAACGAAATGCGCGCGTCTGTTTTACTGTAAGCGAACATTTCGGGACGATGGTTCATCCCGTCCCAGCGAAAACAGATACAGGATATATGAGCGTCATGTTATTTGGCACAGCAGAAATCGTAACGGCCTTAGATGAAGCGACAGAAGCGATGCAACAGCTTTTACATAAATACGTCCCTGGCTATTTTTCCGCACCGCTTTCGAAACATCACGTCGAAACGTACCGTTCTTCAATGGGCAGCCGAACTGTCGTTTTAAAAATTATACCGCACACGATAACCGCAAAAGAAAAGCCGCTAAACGAGGAGAGGCTGTTTTACGACGGACGAAAAGTAGCAGATGATGTCGGAACAGAAAAAGGGCAGCCATGAGAAGCTGCCCTCGATTCGTTATAGTTGGTTTAAGGCTTGCGCTAAATCTTCCCAAACGTCTTCCCATGCTTCTAGTCCGACCGACAGCCGAAGGAGCGAGTCACTAATACCCATTTTTTTCCTCGCTTCTTCTGGGACGACCGCATGGGTCATTGTCGCTGGATGTTGGATTAATGTTTCCGTATCACCTAGGCTAACAGCGATGTGAATAAGTTGCAAATGATTCAAAAATCGTTGGGCGTCTGCTTTTGTCCCTTGGATTTCAAACGAAATAAGCCCCCCACCACGCTTCATTTGCTTTTGATAAATCGAATAGTCGCGATGATCAACATCCGCTGGGTAATAGACGCTTGCCACACGCGGGTGTCGCTTCAGTTGCTCGACGATTTTTTCCGCGCTATCGCAATGGCGTTCCATTCGTACCGCAAGCGTCTTTACTCCTCGCAACAACAACCACGCATCAAATGGCGAAAGAACGCCGCCGACGTCTTTTTGCGTCGTTTTTGCGATTTCTGCCATTTTTTCTTTTGTGCCAACCGCAATGCCAGCAATGACATCTCCATGCCCTCCGATATATTTTGTGGCGCTATGGATGACGATATCGCAACCGAGTAATAACGGTTGCTGCAAATATGGCGAACAAAACGTGTTGTCTACGACAACGGGAATGCCGTATTCTTTCGCCACGTTAGCGACCATTTGTAAATCAATTAGCTTCATGGTCGGATTAATCGGCGTTTCGACATAAATGCACGCCGTTTCTGGACGAATGAGCTGGCGAATTTCTTCTTCTGTTTCCATCGCGCAAAAATCATGGGAAATGTGGTATTTGTTTTTCAACAGCTGCAACAGTCCGAACGTGCATCCGTACACCCCTTGCGAACAAATAATATGTTCGTTCGCTTTTGTCAGCGCCATTAAAACGGCGGATACCGCTGCCATTCCCGAGCTAAATGCAAGCGCTGCTTCTCCCCCTTCTAAACATGCCATTTTTTCCTCAAGCGCTCTTACGGTCGGATTGGCAAGCCGCGAATAAATATAGCCTTCCTCTTGGCCAGCAAAACGCGCCTCTCCTTGCTCTGCTGTTGCAAACGTAAACGTGGACGTTTGAAAAATCGGCACGGATAGGCTCCCGAGATGCGCTTTCGTATCGTATCCGTGATGAATGACGAGCGTGTCAAATCGTTTGTCTTTGTCCATTGAAATCCCCCTTGCTGTGAATAACCCCCTACGTTTTTAGTATACGACATCATTCGTGATTTTGTAAGCGCTTTCTTTCTTTTGGAAACGGTTCACGAAAAAATTTTCTTGTAAGTATTTGTGTTCATTAGTATATTTGAATTATTGAATATTGCATTATACATTTATTTAGAGGTGATAAGATGGAAGAGTTTGCAACACGCCTGTTTGTGCTGGCGCTATTTCTTTTTATCTTCGGCGCATTTAGTGCTCTTTGTTTTAGCCGCCGCACGAAATGGGCAAATGTTCTCGCCCATTGCAGTTCTTCTCTTGGCGGATTGTTTGGGGCAACGACCGCAGCACTTGTTTTATCGACGAAGCACCCAATCGTCGTGACTGCATGGACCATCATGCCTAGCGTTGTTTTGCGGTTTAAAATCGATATGTTGTCCGCCTATTTTCTCTTCGTTGTTTCATTCGTAACGATTGCTGTGTCGCTTTATTCGCTCGGATACGTCACAGAATATTACGGCAAAAAACCAATTGGGCTGCTTGGGAGCGGGCTGAACTTATTTGTACTATCAATGATCACCGTCGTCACGGTCGATCATAGCGTTTCGTTTTTAATTGCTTGGGAACTGATGTCACTCCTTTCGTTTTTTTTAGTAATGACGGAACATGAAAAAGCGGAGACACGCAAAGCAGGGTATGTGTATGTTGTCATGACCCACTTTGGCACAGTTTTTATTATTCTTTCGTTTTTAACGCTCTTTTTCTTTACAAAGAAGCTGGATTTTTCGTCGTTTGGGCAAACGGCGGCTCATTTGCCAGCCTCCGTTAAAAATATCGTTTTTCTTTTGTCGTTGATCGGATTTGGGACAAAAGCAGGAATGATTCCGCTACACGTGTGGTTACCTCGGGCGCATCCGGCCGCACCGAGCCATATATCTTCCTTAATGTCTGCCGTTATGATTAAAACGGCGATTTATGGATTGCTTCGGGTGAACTATGACTTTTTAAAAAGCGGAGCGACATGGTGGGGGGCAGTCGTGCTTGGGATTGGTGTTCTCTCTGCTGTGTTCGGCATTTTATTTGGCGTAGCAGAAAATGATATGAAACGTTTTCTTGCGTTTAGCAGCGCGGAAAATATCGGAATCATCTTTATGGGTCTAGGAGCTTCTCTTTTGTTCCGCTCGTATCACGAGCCGCTTTTAGGGGCGTTAGCGCTAACAGCACTTTTATATCATGTATTAAACCATGCCATTTTTAAAGGGTTGCTATTTATGGGAGCAGGTTCTGTTCTGTATGCGACGCATACGAAAAACATTAACGAACTAGGCGGGCTTATTCGCCGCATGCCGTGGACCGCTGTACTCTTTCTCATCGGTGGCATGTCGCTCGCTGCTTTTCCGCCGTTTAACGGGTTTATAAGCGAATGGGCGACGTTTCAATCGTTGCTTCACCTGTCATTTTCGAGCAATCATCCTGTTTGGAAAACAGCAGGAGGGCTCGCAGCTGCAGCGCTCGGTTTGACGGGGGCATTTGTTGCGGGAGGTGTCGTGAAACAGTTCGGTACCACATTTCTTGCCTTGCCGCGTACATCGCGCGCTGCGAAAGCAAAGGAAGTACCGCTTGCAATGCGGTTTGGGATGATCTTACTTGCCGGCGGGACCGTCGTTTTTGGCGTATGGCCAGGATTGGTTTTACGCATGACGAACCGAATCGTCGAGAACTACTTCCATCAGTCCCTAACTGGTCACGCGATGTTGTATGTCCCGTTCCACCGTTCGGTCGAGTCGATTTCGCTCGGATGGATGACGATTATTTTCTTTGTGCTACTTCTTTTACTAATTGCGCTGCTTCGCGTGTGGGTTGGAAAAAGCAACAATCACTACGATGAAACGTGGAACTGTGGAACACCGCTCGTTCCATCGATGGAATATACGGGAACATCCTATTCACACCCTGTGTTAATGATTTTCAAAAGACTCTATGGAATCGAACGAAAAGTAGAAGTACAAGGCGAATACGTGTATTACCCGAAACGAATTCGCCATCGGTTAAAAACAGAAGCAATCATCGAAACAAAACTATACCGTCCGCTCATTCGTGGGACGGTCTGGTTGTCTCAACGGTTGCGAGCCATTCAAAGCGGAAATTTGCAAAGTTATTTAGCCTATATGATTATCACATTAATCGTGTTACTGTTATGGATTCGATAACGGAAGGAGGAAGGAAGAAGCCGCAAGCTACTGGCGGCTATCTTCGCAACATACATGGGCTGGACTTTTTCAATGTTTTTACAAGCAGTAATGATCGTTTTGCTTGCCCCGTTTATTCAAGGGGTGATTAAAAAAACGAAAGCGCGGATGCAAAATCGCATCGGACCAAGCATTTGGCAACCGTATTATGATGTCATAAAGTTTATGAAAAAAGACGCGGTTCTTTCTCATCATTCGTCATGGCTATCCATCGTTACGCCGTATATCGTCTTTGTTTCGATTGTAACAGCAGGACTTTTTATTCCTACGTATACTGTTAACAATGACTGGAATTTTATCGGAGATGTCATTCTTGTCGTTTATTTGTTCGGCGTTGCTCGCTTTTTTACTGCACTTACTGCGCTTGATGCCGGCGGCGCGTTCGGCGGCATGGGATCAAGCCGTGAGATGGCGTTGTCTGCCATCGCCGAACCGGCGTTATTGTTAGCATTGTTTGCGGTTTGTTTATCGAGCGAAACGATGAAGCTCCCTAGTCTTGCCGTTTCGCTTACACACAACGGCTGGGATTGGTTCACCCCATCGTATGGGCTTGCATTTTTTGCGATGCTTATCGTCGTCATTGCCGAAACAGGACGCATTCCGGTGGACAATCCAGATACCCATTTAGAGTTGACGATGGTTCACGAAGGAATGTTGCTTGAATATTCCGGCCGATATTTAGGGTTAATGATGTGGGCAGCGCAAATAAAACAACTATTGCTTTTAAGCCTTTTCATCCATTTATTTTTCCCATGGGGGATTGCGGGTGGATTCGTATCGTTTTTGTTGTACGTAGCGAAATTGCTCGCACTTGGGATGCTTCTTGCGTTCATTGAAACGATGTATGCGAAAATCCGGCTGTTTAAAGTGCCAAAGCTGCTCGGTTCATCCATGATTTTATCTTTAATGGCGATTTTGCTTCAGGTGTTTGCATAGGAGGGTGAGCGATGGAACAATGGATTGCTATGCTGCTATTGATTAGCGCGATTTGGTTATTACAAATCCGGAAAATAAGCGACTCGGTGCCGATTTTAGCGTTTCAGTCGTTCGTGCTTGCACTGACGGCAGGTGCGATGTGGTACGAAACGAAACTTTCGCACTTGCTCATTGCGGCGTTATTAACGTTGGTCGTCAAAGCGATGATTATTCCAGCTATTTTGCACTATACCATTAAAAAAATTGACGTCCACCGACAAGTAGAACGAGTGACTTCGAAATACACGTCGCTCTTAATGGCGATTATTTTGACGGTAGCGGGTTTTTACGTGACTTCCCGCCTTCATCTTCCGAGCACCAAATTCGGCGAACCGTATCTTCCGGTATCGATTACGCTCGTCTTTCTCGGTGCGTTTATTATGATTGACCATAAAAAGGCGCTCATGCAAGGAATCGGACTCATTACGATTGAAAACGGCTTGTTTTTAGTGGCGCAGTCTATTAGCTACGGCATGCCGATGATGGTAGAGTTAGGCATCTTCTTTGATATGCTCGTAACGGTTGTCATCATTGGAATTTTATCACTTCGGATTCATTCGACGTTTGAAAGCTTAAATATTGAAAAAATGAGTAACTTGAAGGGATGATTGACATGGGAGAAGTTTCGTTGCTGCTCATCATTCCTTTGGTGACAGCAGTGCTATGCTGGAAAATAAACATTCGCATTGGTGAAAAATTACAAATAGTCACCGCATTGTTAAACGTATTCGTTGGTCTTTTTATCGCCAACAACGTATTTTTTCATGCACCAATCACCGGATGGCATCGCCTAATTTACATCGATGCTTTAAGTGCTTTTAATGTCATGCTAATTGTACTGATTGGATTTGTTGCTTCCCTTTATTCGGTTGGATATATGCACCACGAGGTAGCGGAAAACATCATTGACGCTCATAAAGTGCGACATTATTATTTATGGTTTCATCTTTTTCTCGGAACGATGTTAGCGGTCAGTGTTGTCAATAACCTTGGATTTCTCTGGGTCGGCATCGAATTGACGACGTTAGTATCCGCCCTTTTAGTCGCTTTTTATCGAAAAGGGACGTCGCTAGAAGCTGCGTGGAAATATTTAATCATGGGAAGCGTCGGCATCGCCTTTGCATTATTAGGAATTATTTTTCTTTATTTATCCGGAATGGATTTATTTGGAGAAAGTGCGGATTCATTAAATTGGACCGTATTACATCAAGCAGCTAAACAACTAAATCCGCAATGGACGCTTATTGCTTTTATTTTCGTGTTAGTTGGATTCGGTACAAAAGCCGGATTAGCACCGATGCATTTTTGGCTACCGGATGCCCATAGCCAAGCTCCTTCCCCGGTAAGTGCTGTCCTATCAGGGGTATTGTTGAATACGGCGCTTTATGGCATTTTTCGCATATATACGATTGTCAATACGACGCTAGACGGAAAAGCAGCACCATATCTCATCTTTTTTGGGTTGCTTTCGATTGCGATTACTGTTCCGTTTATGCTCGTTCAACACGACTTAAAACGTATGCTTGCCTACTCTAGCGTTGAACATATCGGCATTATTACGCTCGGTGTTGGCATTGGTGGAGCGCTCGGTCTTTATGGGGCTGTCCTCCATATGTTTCATCATTCCATGGCAAAATCGTTATTGTTTTTTACGGCTGGAAATATCAATCAAAAATATCATTCGAAACGAATGGATCGTATTTCCGGTGTGATAAAAGCAATGCCAATTACAGGAAGCATTTTTTTAATTGCGGCGTTTGCGATTACTGGAACACCGCCGTTTAACATTTTTGTTAGTGAATTTACGATTATGCGCGCTGGCTTTCAGAGCGGGCATTTAGTAGCGACCGTTCTCTTCCTTTTATTCGTTGTCCTTATTTTTTCTGGGATGATGTATTATGTCGTACGAATGGCGTTCGGGGAAGCACCAGCTAAATTAGAGAAGAAAGAGATCGATCGTTGGTCAACAATCGCGCTCTTTCTTCCATTAATAGCCGTTGTCGTTTTCGGATTATACGTTCCACCGTTCTTTCAAGAAATCATTCAACAAGTGGCGTTTGTATTGCAAGGGGGCAAATCATGATGGAAAAAACGGTAAAGCAGTGGCTTTCACGAATGAAACAACAGCTTGGCAATAAAGTGCAGTCGATGGAACAAAACGGCGCACAAGAAACGGTTATGCTTGTAGAAAAAACAGAACTACCAGACGTCTGTTATTTTCTTTGGCATGAGAAAAAAGGACGCTTGTTTACGATGGTCGGAAATGACGAGCGGGATATTCATGGTTTTTTCGCCTTATATTATGTATTTTCTTTCGATTCTTTCCGTCATTTCATCACCGTGAAAACACTAATTAACCCGCTCGATCCGACGTTTCCGTCCGTTGCGGTACAATTGCCGGCAGCGAATTGGTATGAACGAGAAGTCAAAGATTTGTTAGGGCTTAGGCCTCAAGGACATCCAGATCCTCGCCCGCTCATTTTGCACGGCGATTGGCCGGAAGATCTTCACCCTTTACGAAAAGATTTTCCGCTCGACCGCCATGCTCCGCGCGTTCAGAGCCGAGAATCGTTTATGCCGTACGACAGCGAAGATGTGACGGAAATACCGGTCGGACCGATTCATGCCGGTATTATTGAACCAGGTCATTTCCGTTTCGGAGCAGTTGGTGATACGATTTTACATTTAGATGCGCGGTTATTTTTTACCCATCGCGGCTTAGAAAAAGCAAGCGAAGGAATGCCGCTAGAAAAAGCGCTGTTTCTTGCCGAGCGAATATGTGGCGTTTGCGCGTTGTCGCATAGCACAGCATTTGCTCAAGCGGCAGAGCGTCTAGGGGAGGTGACGATTCCACCCCGTGCCGCCTATTTACGCACGCTGTTTTTAGAATTGGAACGGTTGTATAACCATATCGGTGATGTCGGAAACGTATGCGCTGGATTTGGATTTGCGGTCGGAGTTAGCCAAGGAGCGCGCTTAAAAGAAACGCTGCAACAATTAAATGAACGCGTTGCTGGTCATCGCTATTTACGCGGCGTCGTTCGTCTTGGTGGGGTAAGAATCGATATAACCGATCGAGAGAAAGAAGATATTGTACGAACATTGGCGTATGTCAAAAAGGAGTTTCAAGAACTTGTTGACTTGCTGTTTTCTCATGATATCGCCATGAACCGAATGGCGACGAC
>NZ_JAILZV010000159.1 GCF_023512315.1 Anoxybacillus sp. | reverse complement strand
GATGGGGATGCTTTTTTTACTTCGGCGATTAATCCGATCGCCCGCCGGCGATTGGTTAGCGCCTTCGCCAGTGACACGCGCGGGACATCACACGTTGGCGGAAGCGTCAACGTACGAATTTCGTTTCGTTTCGTCGCAATGATTCGTTCAAGCATACCGTCCCACCTCTTTTCTTTGTAGGCGTTCTAATTGGCGAAGCGCCTGTTTCGTTCTAATCGCTTCTTTTGCTAATCGAACCCCTTCTTCGATCGTTTTCGCTTTTTTTGCGACGTATAACGCAACACCGGCGTTAAGGGCAACAATGTCGATAGCGCTATCGTTTGCCGTCCCTTCCATTACCGCCCGAAGCAAGGCGGCGCTTTCGGCAACGTTTTTTACTTGAATGTCGGCTAACGTCCCACGCGCTAAACCGCACGCTTCCGGCGTTAAGACGAAGCGGCGAATATGACCGTCTTTTAATTCGACGACGTCCGTTTCAGCCGCAATGCTACACTCGTCTAACCCATCTCGCCCGGTGACAAAAACGACGTGCATAGAGCCGAGCCGCTTGAGTGCTTCCGCTAATGTTTCGGCATAATGCGTCGAATATACGCCAATCACTTGCCGCTTGCACCCAGTTGGGTTGGCGAGCGGTCCTAGCAAATTAAAAACAGTGCGAAAGCCGATCTCTTTTCTTGGCACAGCGGCATGCTTCATCGCTGCATGGTACAGTGGGGCAAAGAAAAACGCTAAATGTTTTGTTTGCAGCGCTTCTTTCGCCTCATCAGGCGTCGTTTGAATCGGGATATGAAGCGCCTCTAGTACGTCGGCGCTGCCGCTTTTTGATGACACGGCGCGATTTCCATGCTTGGCGACTTTCGCCCCGAGCGAGGAAGCGACGATTGCCGCTGCGGTCGAAATGTTAAACGTCGCTTTTTCATCTCCACCCGTCCCGCACGTATCAATGACCTCGTCATCGCAGGCAACGGTGACCATTTGGCTGCGCATGCCACGCGCTAATCCTGTTAATTCATCGACCGTTTCCCCGCGCAAACGCAAAATCGATAAGAAACTGGCAATTTGGCTTTCGGTCGCTTTTCCGGACATCATCATCGTCATCGCTTCGTACGCTTCTGTTTCTGTCAATGTATATCCGTCAATGCATTTCGCTAGTAGTTGTTTAAACATAGACATCGCCCCCTTGAAACACCGCTTCTGCTAGTTCAATTGCTTTGATTAGTGCACTTGCTTTGTTCCGCGTTTCTTTCCACTCCAGTTCGGGCACGGAATCCGCCACAATGCCGGCGCCTGCCTGCACATACGCCACATGGTCTTTGACGACTGCCGTTCGAATGGCGATGCATGAATCGATGTTGCCGTCAAAACCGATGTAAGCAACCGTTCCTGCATATACGCCGCGGGCAGTCGGCTCAAGTTCTTGCAAAATTTGCATCGCTCGCACTTTCGGCGCACCGCTTACCGTCCCTGCTGGAAATGCAGACAATAGCGCATCAATCGGATGAACGTCGTCTTTTAGCTCTCCAGTTACTTTCGAAATTAAATGCATGACGTGAGAAAATTTGCCGATTTCCATTAGTACTGGTGTTTTCACCGTTCCGTATTTAGCAACTTTGCCGATATCGTTGCGCGCTAAGTCAACGAGCATATAATGCTCCGCCCGTTCTTTCGGGTCGTGAAATAGCTCGTTTGCGAGCATTTCGTCTTCCTCGTTTGTCCGGCCGCGTCGGCGCGTGCCGGCAATTGGGTGAATTTCGACTTTCCGGTCGTGTACTTGCACAAGTTTCTCTGGCGAACTGCCGACGATTTCGGCATCCCCTGTTTGCAAATAAAACATATATGGCGACGGATTAATTTTCCGCAACATACGATATAGTTGAAAGCCGGTAATGCGAACCGGAACGGAAAACCGTTGCGACAATACCGCTTGAAAAATGTCGCCGGCGGCAATATATCGTTTAATCGTTTCGACGTGTTGGAAAAACGTTTCGCGTTCGTACGTCGACATGACGTTGGCAAACGAAACAGCAGCCGATGGTTCGATAAGCGGCAATAGCGGTTCGCTTTTACTCGTTGCTTTTTTGATGAAAGCGTCTATCGTTTGCAACGCTTTGTCGTATTTTTCTTTCATCGTTCGTTCATCGTCCGTTTCCTCGTAACGAACGTAATGAACGAGCACCACTTCTCGCTTCGCGTGGTCAAACGCAAGCAACGTTTGGCAGACGACAAAGTGCGCCACTTTCATTGGCACATCACGATGCAGATGAAACGGGACTTTTTCAATCGTGGAAATGAAATCATAGCTTAAAAAACCGACGGCGCCGCCAACGAACGGAACGTCTATCTCCACCGGCTGGACTTGCAACGTTTGTTCGACGTATACGATCGCTTCTTTTAACGACGACACAACAACGGTTTTCGCTCCGTCGCGCACAACAAATGACTCTCCCGTTTCGCTTTCAATGGTTAAAAACGGTGAAAGCCCAATAAACGAATAACGCGACCACGGGGATTCGTCATCTTTGCTTTCTAATAGAAAACTTGCTTCCTGTTTTAAATTTGAAAACAACTGCAGCGGTTCAAACGCATCCGCAAAAAAACGGCGCACAATTGGAATAAATGACATGTTTTCTCCTCCATTCGGACGGAGAATGAGGGGATGGTGAGGCGAAAAAGAAAAACCCAAAGACGAGGATTGCCTTTGGGTTGGGTACTCCACTCACCTCAGCTACACTCGCTCACTCTCATCTCCGCTATTCTCATCTCATATGCTCTCTAACTAACTCTCTATACTTCCGTTTTGCTTTTTCCTATCATATTACCATTCTCTTTTTTTGTCAACGACAAATCCGGTCGAAGCTGAATGGCATCGCGTAAATAGACATGGACGACGTCTTGTTGCGCTCGGTTCGTTTCGACGGTCATCATGACGCGAATGCAGCGCGGCAAAGCGCCAGGCACCGGAATTTCTCGCATGCACATCACCGGCACGTACGTCCAGCCGTCAATGCGGCGAATCGCCTGGGCAGGAAAAGCTGCCGTCAAGTCTTCTGTCACGGAAATGAGGACGGACGCCACATCGTCGGCTTCGATGTCGTTTTGGCGAATCATTTCGCGCAACAGTTCTTCCGTCGCCGCCACAATTTCGTCCGCCTCGTTGGCAAAAACGGTCGTCGCGCCGCGAATCCCTCTAATCATCCCATCTTCCCTCACTTCGCGAAAATTCCTCTAGCCATGCGACTAGCTGTTCATCGGTCACGGTTTCGACTTGTACGTGCCCAATTTCTCGGAGTAGCACCATGCGAACGTTTCCCGCTTGCGCTTTTTTATCCCCTTTCATTTTTTGCACGAGCCGCTCGATCGAAAGCTCGTTTGGAAGCGCAACAGGAAAGCCAAACGATTGGAACCAGCTTGTCAATCGTTCGTCGGCAAACGACACATGATAGACGCGCTCGCTGACAAAAACCGCAAACAACATGCCAAGCGCCACCGCATCGCCATGCGTTATCGTCCCGTATCCTAGTTCGCTTTCGAGCGCATGGCCAAGCGTATGTCCGAAATTCAAATGGGCGCGCACGCCTGTTTCTTTTTCGTCTTCTCGTACGATGCGCGCTTTCACTTCAATGCCTTTTTGAATGCAATATTGCAGCGCTTCCCCGTTTACGTCTTCTAACCGGGAAACGTGTTGCCTTAGCCATTCGTAAAAGCGATGGTCGCCAATCAAGGCATGTTTCACGACTTCCGCAAACCCGGAGCGCAATTCACGTTCTGGGAGCGATTGTAAAAAGCGAGTATCGTAAATGACTGCTTCCGGCTGATGAAACGCCCCGATCATATTTTTTCCAAGCGGATGGTTAATCGCGACTTTCCCGCCAACGGCGCTATCGTGGGCAAGCAACGTCGTCGGGAGCTGTACGTAAGCGATGCCGCGCATAAACGTCGCCGCAACAAAGCCCGCTAAATCACCGACAACGCCGCCGCCAAACGCGAGAACGACCGACGTCCGGTCAAGCCCGTAAGCGAGCGCCGCCGTTTGGCACGCATAATAGTTCTCAAACGATTTCGCCGCTTCCCCGCTCGGAATGATATGTGTATACACCCTGTAATCGTGGCGCAAACGACTGACTAGCTCTGATAAATACAATGTTTCTAACGTTTCATCGGTAATAATCAATACTTTCGTTCCGCGCGCAAAGCCTAACGTGTGCAATAATTCCGGCAACCGTTCGCTTATTCCTTCGCCTAAAAAAAGCGGATATTGTTTTGTAGCGGTTTGGATGGTCATTTGTTCCATCGTTAAAACTCCTTTGCATACCGGCGCATTTGTTCGATATTTTCTTTAATGACATCCATTCGATCTTGCCCGAACTGTTCGACAATCGCGGATGCGATTTCCCACGCGACGACCGCTTCCGCTACGACGCTTGCGGCAGGAACAGCGCAGCTATCAGAACGTTCAATGCTTGCGGCAAACGGCTCTTTCGTATCAATATCGACGCTAGCAAGCGGCTTGTAAAGCGTCGGAATTGGCTTCATCACCCCGCGCACGACAATCGGCATGCCGGTCGTCATCCCGCCTTCAAATCCGCCGGCGCGGTTTGTACGGCGGCGAAATCCGTCGGTTTCGTTCCAAATAATTTCATCGTGCACTTGGCTACCAGGAAGGCGGGCGGCTTCAAAGCCGATGCCAAATTCGACCCCTTTGAAGGCGTTAATGCTGACGATTGCCGCCGCAATTTTCGCATCGAGCTTTCGGTCATAGTGGACGTAGCTTCCTAACCCAGCTGGCACGCCTTCGACGATGACTTCGACGATGCCGCCGATCGAATCCCCATTTTCTTTCGCTTTGTCAATCGCCTCCATCATTTTTCCTGCTGCTTCTTCATCTAAGCAGCGCACTGGCGACTTTTCAGTTACTTCTTTTAGCTGTTCAAGCGATTCATACGCAACATTCGCCGCGCGCACGCCACCGATTTCTAGCACGTGGCTAGCGACGTGAATACCAAGCTCTGCTAAAATGCGCTTTGCCACCGCCCCACAAGCGACGCGCATCGTCGTTTCGCGAGCGGAAGAGCGCTCAAGCACGTTGCGCATATCGCGGTGCCCGTATTTTATCGCCCCGTTTAAATCGGCATGCCCTGGGCGCGGGCGCGTCACTTTTCGCTTCACTTCTTCCTCTTCTGTCGGCTCAATTGCCATAATGTTCGTCCAATGTTTCCAGTCGCGGTTTTCGACGACAAGCGTAATCGGCGACCCGAGCGTATAGCCGTGGCGCACCCCGCTTAAAATGCGCGCTTCGTCTTTTTCAATTTGCATTCTTCTGCCGCGTCCGTACCCTTTTTGCCGGCGCTGAAGCTCGACGTCAATATGCTCTTTCAAAAGCGAAAGCCCTGCGGGAACTCCTTCTAAAATGGCGGTTAGTTGCGAACCGTGCGACTCCCCTGCTGTTAAGTACCTCATCTTTTTCTCTCCCTTCAACTCTTTAACGCGTTTATGTAACAATATATCATAAATTAAAAAAATGAAAAGTAGTTATAAAAAAAGAATTCATCATTCCGATGAACTCTTGCAAAACTATTCCATTTTCCGGTAAAAAAAGGTTGCTTCCGTATCAAATCCGTACGACGATGGATTGAAAATTTGTTCGGTGCTGCCGACAAATAAAATGCCACCTAGGCGCAGCGCCTGATTAAATTTATGGTAAAGCACTTGCTTTGCTTCTTCGGTAAAATAAATAAGGACGTTGCGGCAGACGATTAAATCGTAGTTCGTGTCAAACGGGTCTGCGAGCAAGTTATGTTTTTTAAACGTCACTGCCTTTTTTATGTTTTCGTCAATTTTATAATACATTCCTTCTTTTGTAAAAAACTTTTTCTTCATCGCTTCCGGCACTTCTTGTAGTGAACGTTCGGTATATACGCCAATTTTCGCGCGAGAAATCGCATTTTCATCGATGTCTGTTGCAAGGACGGAAATTTGCGAAAGCGGGAAAAAGTTTGATAGCACCATCACGAGCGTATACGGCTCTTCGCCGGTCGAACACGCGGCGCTCCATATTTTTAAGCGACGATTTCGTTCGAGCAGCTTCGGCAAAATTTGTTTTTCTAACACTTCCCAACGATTGGCATTTCGGTAAAATTCCGAAACATTGATTGTCATGCGGTCGAGGAACTCATGAAACAGCGCCTCGTTTTTTTCCATTGCTTGAAAAAACTCTTGGAAATTGCGAAAGCCGCGCTTTTCATAAAGCGAGGTTAAGCGCCGCTTCATTTGCGCTTCTTTATATTGCGCCAAATCAATACCTGTTTTCTTTTTGACATTGGCAATAAATTGCTGATAATCGTTCATTGCTCTCTCTCCTTGATGATGGATAAGAAAAGCGACTGGCTCGTCCGTAGAGCCAATCGCCCATTGATTAATATACCCACTCGTT
>NZ_JAILZV010000158.1 GCF_023512315.1 Anoxybacillus sp. | reverse complement strand
CTTAACGCGACAGCAAGCTATTATCGCGAAAACAAAGAATCATAGTGTTCAAGATATGAAAAATCAACAATCTTATCAACAAAACTGCCTCTTTTGAACTGCTTTTCAAAAACAAGTTCGGCTAAAAAAGGAAATTTCATAGATTGCATTTTTTGATAGACATCGAGAGAAACAGAAACAGATCGAGGAACAAAACCTAACTCACCATCAGAAAAATAATTCTCGATGTAAAAATATACTTTAGCACCCTTAATACGATCACCATTTTCATTCTCAAAATCGTAAGGCTTACCAACGCCTGTAACGATTACATTCTGTTGCATGTTAACATCTCCTTTTTTAAGAACATATTTTCGTCAGACAAAATATATCTAAAAAAAGAATAATAGAAAATGTTTCAAAAAACAACATTTTTCTATTATTCTTTACTTTTTTTGTCGACATCATTCGACATATTTTTCAAATATTCTAAAACAGCAGTTTCAATAAACTGCTGATATGTACCTCCTTCCTTAATTTTTCTTAAAACGCCAACAGGTAAACGAACAGTGACTCTTTCTTTCAACTCAAACAATTCTTTTCTTTTTCTGCCCATACCGTTATAATAACATATATATATAAATTCAAAGAACGTTCGTTTTTACTAGCGAGCGTTATTTTTTTTTAACCTTTTCCGCTTCTCATTAAGTTTCTTTTTCATCTTATCCAAAAAGTATTGATTTTCATTAACTGATGAATAAACTTGACTTCTAATCTTCTTCTTAAGAAACATGAGATCATCATAATCGAAACGTTGAAGCATATCTTCATGTTTAACAGTTATCCTGGAACGTCCGTCCAACAAAAAATCAAAAAGTAAATCGAAATCATAATCAAACGCTTCTAACAAAACATAAAAAGTAGGGGAAACTTGCTTTTTAAACCAATCGTAAGATCGTTGTATTGACGATGACGGATGTTTCATCGTCAATTTTATTTTTTCAACATCCCCCAAAAAAGAATGCCACCAGTCACAGACATCCCACCTTGATTTGTTAGAATCGGAAGAAGGGACACGAAAAGAAATATAGTTCTTAAGAATACCTGAAGCAAGAAAGCCTACATTTTGACCAAAAGCGATCATTTCAAAAGCAGAGTGTGCTCGCTCATCACGCAATTGCAGTTCAGTCCGCAACCAAAAATCTTTGTCACACTCACCACGTTTTGCAATCATCTGTTGTTTTTTGTCGTACATACGTATTTGTAGACGAGATGAAGAGTCGCCAAAATAGACAGTTTGTCCAGCTGTAGAACCATCTGATATGCGTATCTCTTGAAAATGACGAGCAGTTTTAAATTTACTCGTGACATGAGCACGTTTTAACTTCGAAACAACCTTCTCGAGAGTAAAAAACCCTTTGAAATCATCTAAAGCAAGGTCAAGACGAGAAATGGAAATATCGAAATTCAACAACAAAGAAAAAGTATATTGCCAATCACGAGAGGTTAGCATTTCATACTGCCGACAACCTTCACCCGACATTTGAATATGAACCCCCATACGTTCATCAGGAGGATCGAAAAAAATAGCAATACCCCCAAAACGATATTGTTTACGATAGCCATAAAGACCGCGTTCAATCAAAGCAAAACTGGAAATTTCGAGCCCAAAAATGTCGAAAACGTCCTGCAAAACTTGTACATTTTTTAAAGTGGCTTGAAACCAGTCTACACAAGCGATCAAGTCACTTGAGTATGTATTTTGTGCCCCCGTGCTACAAATACGGGGGCACATTTTTTCAACTGGAAATTCCACAGAAAAAAAACCCCTTTCTTTTTATTTTCATTTGTGGGGAAGAATCCCCACACCCCTCTTTTCATTTGCGGGGGAGAACCCCCGCACCCCCCTTCCGCTAGCCGCTAGGGCGAGCCGAGCATGTTTGGGGGAACATGCTCGGCCGGAACAAAAGCGTGGGTCGCGCATAAAAATGTACTACATCCCGTCGTGATACAGAGATAGCACTTCCGCAAGTAGACGAGCGACACGCGAAAAATCGCGTGTCTGAAAAAAATTTTTTTAACGCTACGCTAAAAAATTTTTTTCTCGTCTACTCTTCCGCTACGCTCCAGCCTTCCGCGACTATTTCGCTACCGTCTACCGACTATCGCTCAAAAGTCGCTCCAGGTGCGTCGTGCGCGGTCAAAACCTACTTATAAATTTTTATCATATATTTGATCGCTAACAGAAAATCTTTCAGAAAAATAGAAGTCGTAAAAATCAGAAATAGCTTTTTCAACAACAGATGTAGAAGTAACACGGATACCATCGCGCTCATAAAACATAACAATGTCATCGATCATCTTTAAAACATCAGGAGAAAGGCGAAATGACTTAACAACTTTTTTCTCCATCATTTACACCTCCCGAAAAATAAAATTCAAACGGCAAAACATAGTAATCAGACGACTGGAAAGGAACAACGATACACGTAGAAAGAAGAGCGCCAGTGTTTGAAGCGAAAGCAGAATAAACAATAACAAAAGAACGTCTATTTCGATCAACGAAAAAACCATCAAGCGTAAACTTCCGAGAACTAGAAACAAATTCGATTTGCTCTTTAACAACATCAACAGAAATACCAGCTTCAAAAAGAAGATCAAAGTCAATTGCAATTTGTCCATTTCGCTCAACTTTGAAAAAAGAATCTAACATAATCAACAACCCCTTTCGTTTGTTGATTACATTATAACACGTTTTGTATTACGTGTAAATACACGTAATACAAAAAATTAATAAATTTTTTTATTGAGAATATCAAAAGCAAAAAGAACATCACGAGAAGATGAATCAGAAAAATATGCAGACAAAATCAACTCTACAAGCTGTTTTTTAGTCAATGAAGTATTCGCGCATTCAAGATCAAGTAGCGACATCAAAGAATCAGATATTTCAACTTTTAACGTTGCCATTTTTTTTGCGTCACCTCCTGCATCGCAAACGAAAGGGCACCGCGCGGCTCCTCCCGCTGACGCGGGTCCCTCCGCGCGTCACCCCTTTTCGTTTGCGACTTTGCAATTTCCAAAAGAAAATTCAACGTCAAGCTTTTCCTCTTGAGAAAAAACAAAATCAACATCCTTATCGATCATCCCAAATAGTTTATGCGTATCGAAAAGATCACCGAAGCGCTTGACAAATATAGACGAAGAAGCACCTAAACGCTCCCTTGTCTGTTTCCAATAAGTCACATACATAAACACAGTGAAAGGTAAAAGATTAAAAGGAAAAACACGGTTAGCCTTTCTATGTTTAACTTCATATTCAACGCATGCACGTATTACTTTATTTATTTGCTTATCTGTCTGTGAGATAAGAATAAAATCATAACCAAGTTTCCTTGAAAGAGTAAAAAATTTAGCCCATAAACGTTGCCCAGGATTATGATAGTCTTCAGGAGCAAAATAATTACCTGCTTCATCAATAACGACAAGACATTGTGACTCCCGACCGAAAAAACGATGTGTACCATCGCTTTTCAAGCGCATAGATTCACGATATAATCGGATAACACCTTGCGCCCCCATCAAAAACTCATCTGGAACATACATAAACCTATCAGCATAACCACGACGAACCATACCACTCGTAAAATTAAGAGGAAAGTTTGCAATGACATACTTTCCTTTCTTTAAAGCGTCCAAAATCCGTTCTAAAGCGTGATAACTTTTCCCACTTCCAATTGTACCAGTGTATAACTCAATCATGACCTAATCACCTTCAGCCAACGTGCGACAACGCGCACAACATAATAAACAGTAAGAGCAGACAAAAACAAACTAAAATGCAAAATCATAGATGGAAAAGGTATAAACCAAGTAATCCAAGAGATATTGACACCCGAAGGAACAGGATCACGCAAATTCAAAAAAGGCGAATCAGGAAAAAGAGAAAAAGCCCAAGACAAAGCAGAAGCGACAGAGCGAATCAAAAAGTTAACAAAATCTATTAAAACATCCAAAGTCAGCACCTCATCAATCAGGAGTGAAACGACGTAAAGCAAGTATTAATGATATGTCGAAAACAATAAGTAAAAACCAGCGCCCAAAACGAGCAATCCAGTCGAAAGTAGAAAAATCAAGAGTAAAAGAATAATGAACAGGAATAGAAACCCCTAACAAATTTACATTCTTCGAAACATCAATAGAAAATTTAGGAGCAACAGGCTCAACAGAAAGAAAAGAAATCAAAGAAAAAAAATCGAACGGTATAGAAAAAGGAAATTTTTTTGTTATATCAGAAAAAGCAACAAGCAAAGGAGAAAAATCTATCTGAGAAGTACCAGTGCCAGTTCCAGTACCAGCTCCAGTGCCAACTTTAGTACCAGCTCCAGTGCCAACCGAAATAGTATCACCAACAACAACTTTTCCATCAGAATCAACAACAGGAAGAGGAAAAGCCCAATCGATAGCACCTGTCCAAGTAGTACCATCATTTCTTTTCCAAACTTTAGAAGCATCATCCCAAACTAAAGGCTTCTCAGAAACCCTAACACCAAAATTATCAACAGGATAAGCAACAAAAGTATCAGGTACATAAACACCAACACTTTTTGCATCAGACAAAACGGAATCAACCAAAGTGCTCCAGTAATCTTTATTTTGCAAAAGAGAAGATGAAAAAGATTGAGCCGCAGACAAAGTCATAAGAGTAGGAAAAACGCCATAAGAATTCAAAGCTTTTTGAACAAGACCCCAATTATTTTGTAAAGTTGTTGTATCTATCCATCTATTTTGTGGTAAATACACAATAGACGTTGAGCCAGCAGTTATTTGCTTTGTCAAATTCCAATCCACAGATGAGGCAGAAATCAACATATGACCAGCGTAATTCGAGCTTTTAGAAACATCGATATATTTTGTAAAAAAATAGCCTTTCTGTAAAGATGAATAAACACAAAAAATGTAATTATCAGGAGCTCGCAAAGAAATATTTGAATAAGAACTTGAAACAGAAGGAGTGACAAGTTCATTAGAAGAAAGAAAAAAATTATAAGTAGAAATAAAAGACGATTTAAGAAAATCGATAACATCTTGAGATATATTAACAAGACTGGAACCAGCATTATAAGCAAGTGAAATACTTTGTTTTAGAGAATCTTTTATCGATTGATTCGCAGAATCCCAAACACGCAAAGAATGCTGTCTAATCTCATCACCATATTGCAAACCAAGAGCAGTACCGAAAGAAGCAACAGCTAAAGCACCCAAAACATACGCACCGACCGCAACTTCAGAGCCAGCCGCGACAGCTAAAACAGCAGGAAGTGCGGCATAAGTACGCTGTGCAGGAAAAACAAAAACAGAAGAAAAAAGGAAAATCGACAAGACCAAAACACAAAAAAAACGTTTTAGCAACATATAATCACCTGTTATAAAAGCCTAGCTTTTTCGCTAGGCTTAATATTATTACTTTGAAATAATAGAAAATACCTTCTTGCCATAACGCCAAATATAAATACCACCGAACAACAAAATAGCAACACCAGCAATTGCACCAAGAACAGAAAGCGCGGCATCTTTAAGATCTCCCATTGTAGAGGTAACAGATGTTTGTACATCAGAAAAACCCGCCGCGTGGGCATCAAAACCGAAAACAGTCATGACCCCAAATGCAAAAGCTAAAGAAAAAACAGACTTAAAATTAGATAAAAACGAAATAAACTTTTTCATATTTTCACCCCCTTCCAAAATGACGGAGTAAATTTTGACCCAAGCCAATCGTATATCCAACAAAAGCAAATGAAAGAGATACAACAAGACCAGCAGAAAAACCAACAATAATCAAGTCACGCACTATGTCCAGCATCCTTTGCGACAAAATAAGCAATAACAAGAGAAACAGCAATTAAAAACCATATAGACGCAAGAATATAAGATTGCAATTGAACAACATGTTCAAGATGTTCAAGCTGTAAAGAAAGCTGGGAGTCAACTTGTTGTGTTTGTTCAACTTGTTGTGTTTGTTCAACTTGTTGTGTTTGTTCAACTTGTTGTGTTTGTTCAACTTGTTGTGTTTGTTCCTCCAAGTTCCCCCCTCCTAAACTCTCTTTTTAAAAGTAAAATACCAATTGAGAAAACGAAAAAAAACAAGTAAAAGGAAAAAGTAAAAAAGCTCATTACTATAAAAATTTTTTAAAAAATCAAATGAAAAAAAATGAGATAAAACAGATTGAACAATATTCATATGCTATACCTTCCGCAAGCTGTCGCTAAACGCTACCGCCTAACCTAGTCGGCTCGCGATCGCTAACCTAGTCGGCTCGCGTTCGGCAAGAAAAGCATTTCTAGCCTCACGCTTCGCCTGTAAGCTCCCGCTTCGCCTGTAAGGCGTTAGCGTTCTTAACGCGACAGCAAGCTATTATCGCGAAAACAAAGAATCATAGTGTTCAAGATATGAAAAATCAACAATCTTATC
>NZ_JAILZV010000157.1 GCF_023512315.1 Anoxybacillus sp. | reverse complement strand
TCATTAAAATAAAATTCTTTTGCGTTTGCTTCAAAGACGTGCCCGTTTTTCACGGCAGGGATGTTTTTATATGTTTCTGTTTGTTGGAAGGAATTATCAGCGTCAGGGTTCTTACTGACGATTAAATAGTCCCCAGCAAACTCAGGGAGAGCCTCTGGCGATAGGGCATAATATCCTGGTTTGAGCGCCATTTCTTCAACTTTCTTTGGCATTTTCAACTTCATTTCTTGGTAAAGAATTTCTGTTCCTCGTCCCCAGTTATTCCCAAATACATAAAGCTGTTTATCGAAGCTTTCAATGACGGAAACAGTGGCGTTTTCGCCAATTTTTGCTTTAATTTCTTCCCCAGCTTTTTGTGCTCGTTGTTTGAAGTCGTCGATCCAAGCTTTTGCTTCTTTTTCTTTATTGAGCAGTTTGCCAATTTCTAAAAACTGTGTTAAGTAATCAACTTTACCATACGTGTATGTGACTGTCGGCGCAATTTTGCTTAGTTTATCAACGTTTTTAATATTTGATAACCCGATAATTAAATCTGGCTTTAGTTCCATAATTTTTTCAATATCTTCATCTGTTACTGCTTCAACATTTTTTAACTTGTCTTGAAAGCGAGGGTTCATTTTTGACCATGAATCGACCCCTACTAGATTTACCCCTAACGCCATGACGTGACCAGCAAAAGAAGATAAAACAACAACCCGTTTCGGATGGGCTGGCACTTCAATTGGGCCGTTTTCGGATTGGTACGTAATTGTTTCTTTTTTCGGTTCTTTTGCAGTAGAGCTGTTTTTCTCTGTTGTGTTTCCGCTGCAAGCGCTAGCGATAAATAGCAGCACTAACATGAACGGAATAAGCAGTTTTCTCATGTTTCTCTTCTCCTTTTAATAAATTGTATGTAATGCAAATCGGCTTGTTTGTACGTGGATCGCGACCGATTACTGCATCGATGTGAAATACTTGCTCGAGAACATCGGGAGTCATCACTTCTTCGCAAGTACCTGCCTTGACGATTTTTCCGTCTTTTAAAGCAACGATATAGTCAGCAAAGCGGGCGGCTTGGTTTAAATCGTGAAGAACCATGACAATCGTTCTCCCTTGTTCGACGTTGAGCTTTTGCAACAACTCTAATACTTCTAATTGGTGAGCCATGTCTAAATATGTGGTTGGCTCATCAAGGAAGATAATGTCGGTTTGCTGGGCAAGCGCCATAGCAATCCAAACGCGTTGGCGTTGTCCACCGGAGAGGGAGTCGACTGGACGGTATTTAAAATCGATTGTCCCAGTCACGTCGAGTGCCCAATCAATGATTTCGTAATCTTGTTTCGTTAGGCGTCCGAATCCTTTTTGGTAAGGGAAGCGACCGTACGACACTAATTCCCCGACCGTTAAGCCACTCGGATGTTCTGGAGTCTGTGGGAGAATCGCCATTTTTTTCGCAAGCAGTTTCGTATTTTCGCTCGCGATTTGCTTACCGTCTAAAACCACTACTCCAGCTTGCGGCGCAATAATACGGGTCATTGCTTTTAGCAACGTCGATTTTCCGCAGCCGTTTGGCCCAATAATTGTTGTGATTTGTTGATCGGGAATGTGAATCGTTAAGTTTTGCACAATGCTCCGATCTTGGTAGCCAACGGTTAAATCGGTAGTATAAAGCCGAGCCATGCTAAAGCCCCCCTTTCACGCATAGAAGCAAATGATAATCAATATCAACCGATTCCCATATATAATGTACTTGTATTTCCTTGAGTTGTCAACTACTATTTTTGTTTGATGGAATGAAAATGAAAATTATGATCATAGACAGGAGGAAATAGCCATTCGATGATTAAAAAAAAGGGGCTGACTCAAAAGGTCGCCTTTTTCCAAGGGAGATACAATATATAGTTTCACAAAGATGTTTCCTGCGCATATATAGGTATAGCAAAGGGTGCCCCGTTACTTTTGGGACACCCTCTTTTTATTTTTCTTCATGATGGTTGTAGTCATATTTGCTTCGGTCAACAGGTTTAAATCCTTTTGGTGTATAGAAGCGTAGTAAATCTTCATAGACGACTTTATCAGACAGGCTGAGCTTTGTGCGAACGATTTGTTCGTCACGGTCGATTTCCGCATTTTTCTCGATTTGCTCGCCAGTTTGTGTGTTGTAATACTTTCCATCCACAGCTGTAACGGTCGGTGTGATGAAATCACCGTTGCGGAATGGAACGATTTGTTGATGTTCTGGCGATAATAAGTCAGTACCAAATTGGATATAATTTTTCGTATCAATTCCTAATAGATGGAGCACCGTTGGCAATACGTCAATATCCCCACCGTACTGGTGCATAACACCGCCTTTTACTCCAGGAACGCGAATAAATAGCGGCACTCGTTGCAATTGCGTATGTTCAAACGGTGTAATCTCTTTTCCAATAATTTGTGCCATCGCTTCGTTATGGTTATCCGAGATGCCGTAATGGTCGCCGTATAAGATGATGATTGAACGGTCATAAAGCCCCGATTGCTTCAAGTAATCAAAAAATTCTTTGACCGCTTCGTCTAAATAACGTGCGGTTTGGAAGTATCGATCGACTGAACCGTCTCCTGTTGTTGCAGGTGGAATGGTCGCTTCGCTTTCATCAATTAAATAAGGAAAATGGTTCGACAACGTAATAAATTTCACGTAAAACGGTTCTTTTAAAGTTTGTAACAGCGGAATCGACTCTTTAAAGAACGGTTTATCTTTTAATCCGTAGTTTAACACGTCTTGATCGTTCATATCATAATAGCTTGCATCAAAGAAGTGATCGAAGCCAAACGATTTGTAAATTTCATTACGATTCCAGAATGTTTTATAGTTTCCGTGAAACACAGCTGACGTATACCCAAGCTGTCCTAAAATGGCTGGTGCGGCTTGGTACGTATTTTGTGCCTTCGTTGTAAACACGGATCCTTGCGGCAATCCGAACAGCGAATTTTCTAGCATAAATTCAGCATCCGACGTTTTTCCTTGTCCTGTTTGATGGAAAAAGTTATCAAAATACATCGTGTTTTTTTCACGGGTGAGCGAGTTCAAAAACGGCGTCACTTCTTGCCCATTTAATTTGTAGTTAATTAGAAAATTTTGGAACGACTCTAGGTGAATATAGATGACGTTCATTCCTTTTCCTTTGCCAAAATACGCTGGATTTGGTTTGGCATATGTTGCTTGCACATGGTTCAACACGGTTGTGACGTCGCTTTTGTTCGCAAATGCTCGTTGTGTCGATGATTTCATGCTTTGGATCGCATCGTAAATGACGTAGTTGTACATACCTAAATATTTCACAATATAGTTACGGTCAAATGTTCTCGTTAATAATTGTGGACGGTCGATTTCTGCCAATGCTAAGTTGGTGACAAACGTAAATACAGCAGTCGCGAACAATAAGTTCTTTTTATGGCGACTTAACGAAACTGGCTGTAAATTCGCACGTTCTTTCACAATTAATGAAACGATGAAAATGATGTCAATGACATAGATAAAGTCATGCCATTTTAACAACTCTAAAATGCTCCCGCCAAGGCTGCCAAAGTTGCTTGTTTGTGTCAATGTCGGGAATGTAATGAAGTCGCTGAAGAATCGATAGTAAACAATATTCGCATATAAAATAAACGACAACAACACGTCAATAACAATCAACCAAATATACGGACGCTTTTTCTTTGCTAGCAAAGCAAGCCCGAAAAAGAAAATGGCCGAACTAATTGGGTTGATAAAAAGTAACCATTTTTGCATCGTGTTGCTGATGCCTAAATTAAATTCGATTTGATAAGCCGCGTATGTTTTCATCCAAAATAAAAACACCGCTAATACAAAAAAGCGGAGATGCGTGTCGGACCAGCGTTGCAACCACTTTATATTACTGAGCCCCTTCATCTTTCTTATTCACCTCTATTTTCTCTCATTCTCTCATTCTAGATTTTTAATATATGGAACATATGTCGTGTTTATGACTTTCTTTATTGCAGCACGATTCATCGCTATATATTATACAATAAAATCCTCATGTCAAGTAGCATAATACATCTTTTGCCGTTCGTCAAATCCATCATATGGTGGTTTTGTTATTTTGCCTGTACTTGTGAAAAGAGCTCTACAAAAATCATTGTACAACATGTATGCATTTTTTGGTATATTTTTTACATGCATGATGGAGTGTAAATAAATAATGGACGATCAATGGAGTGACAGGAGGAAGGAAAATGCAACCAACACGGAAATATATGTTTGACCCTCCGAAAGTGTTAGTGCTTGGATTTGCGTTAATTATTATGTTAGGTGCGCTATTGTTAACACTTCCGGTTGCGACAAATGATGGACAAGGTCTCCCTTGGTTAGATGCCCTATTTACAGCAACGTCGGCGACTTGTGTGACAGGGCTTGTCGTTGTGGATACTGGTACGACATTTACGTTGTTTGGCCAGCTAGTGATTTTGTTTTTAATTCAAATCGGTGGGCTAGGGTTTATGACGTTCGCTACGTTTTTTGCTTTTCTTGTTGGCAAGCGCATTTCTTTAAAGGAGCGTCTTTTGCTTCAAGAAGCGTTAAACAATTTATCGATGGAAGGAATTGTCCGACTTGTGAAGCGAGTGCTCGTATTTACGGTCGTCATTGAGTTTATTGGCGGAATTTTATTAGCCGTTCGCTTTTCGTTGGATATGCCTCCATTAAAAGCGTTTTATTTTGGGATGTTTCATTCGATTTCTAGCTTCAACAATGCCGGCTTTGATTTGATGGGAGGGTTCCGTAGTTTAACCGGGTATGTGGAAGACCCAGTCGTTACACTTGTTGTATGTACGCTTATTACACTTGGTGGGATCGGATTTATTGTGATGAATGAACTATACGAATACCGACAAACACGTCGTTTTTCTCTCCATACAAAAATCGTTTTTGTGACAAGTGGACTGCTAGTTGTTTTCGGTACACTGTGTATCTTTTTATTGGAACTTCACAATCCGAAGACGCTCTCGCCGCTTTCGCCAATGGGGAAAGTACTGGCATCGCTTTTTCAGGCAGTAACGCCACGGACAGCAGGTGCTAATACGCTGAATATTCCTGATTTAACGCAACCGACGCTCTTTTTAATTATTTTTTTAATGTTTGTCGGTGCTTCGCCGGGCTCAACGGGTGGCGGAATTAAAACGACGACATTTGCGACATTGCTCGGGGCTGTTTGGTCGCAAATTAAAGGAAAAGAGGACGTCATTTTCTTTAAAAAACGAATTGTCTATGACACGATTTATAAGTCGCTAACGGTAACGTTAAGCGGACTATTTATCGTGATGGTAGTGACCATGTTATTGACAATCACAGAGCAAGGACATGATTTTTTAATGATTTTATTTGAAGCAACGTCGGCGTTCGGGACGGTCGGGCTGAGCACGGGGCTGACGCCGCAGCTCTCGCCGCTCGGCCGAGTGATCGTGATCGTGACGATCTTCACCGGACGTGTGGGGCTGCTGACCCTGGCGTTCGCGCTGACGCGGCGCCTGCAGCAGCCGCTGCTCCGGTACCCGGAAGGGCGCATCTACGTCGGATAGGCCCTGCGGACGGACAGGGCCGAGGAGCCACGGCATGGGCGAGTACGCGATCATCGGGATGGGCCGATTCGGAAGCAGCGTGGCGCGCACGTTGCACCAGCTCGGCCACCAGGTGCTGGCGATCGACAAGGAGGAGGAGCCGCTGCGTCGAGTCGCGGACGATGTCACCCAGGCCGTGCAGCTCGACTCCACGGACGCCGAGGCCCTGCGGCGGGTGGGGATCACCAACTTCGCAGCGGTTGTCGTCGCGATCGGCTCGGCGATCCAGGAGAGCATCCTCACGACCCTGGTCCTCAAGGAGCTCGGGTGCGCCAAGGTCGTGGCCAAAGCCGCCAGCGAGCAGCAGGCGAAGGTGCTCGAGAAGGTGGGTGCCGACGTCGTCGTGCGCCCAGAGCGGGACATGGGCATCCGCATCGCGCACACGCTCGCGTCCCCGGGGGTCCTCGACTACCTGGAGCTCTCGCCCACGTTCTCCATCGAGGAGCTCAGCGTCTCCGGCCGCATGGCCGGGCAGACGTTGAGACAGCTCGACCTCAAGGCGCGATACGGCGTCAGCGTCCTGCTGATTCGCCGCGATAGCCAGCTGCTGATCTCGCCCGCCGCCGACACCGTGCTCCAAACCGGCGACGTGCTCGTCGTGGTCGGCGAGAACCGATCGCTCTCGCGGCTCGAGGCGTCCCTCTAGCCGCCGGTCCGTGATCACCTCGACGCGCCACCCGCTGGTGCAGACGCTGCGCCGGCTGGCGCGCCGGCCGGCGGTGGACCGCACGCGGCTGCTCCTCGAGGGGCCGCACGTGGTGGACGAGGCGCTCCAGGCCGGGCTCGCGATCGAGGCCGCCCTGGTGGATGCCGATCCGGATCCTGCGCTTGCGGCGCTGGCCGATCTTCTGCGCG
>NZ_JAILZV010000156.1 GCF_023512315.1 Anoxybacillus sp. | reverse complement strand
ATGGATATCGGCATGGGGTCTGCTATCGGTACGGCGCTTCGCAACCATAAATTGATCATGCTTGAATACGATAACGAAGGATATATGAATACCGGTTCGCAAATGTCGTATTCGACGCCGATGGGGCATATGACAAGTACAACAGGCGTTGGAAAAACGCAAAAAGGGAAAGCGTTCCATCATAAAGATACGGCGCAAATTATGGCGGCGACAAACATTCCGTACGTCTTTACCGCAACGGAAGCGTTCCCGCAAGATTTAATTAAAAAAGCAGCGAAAGCACAATGGTATGCCCAAAACGTCGGAACGGTCTACGGCAAGTTGCTCATTACCTGTCCACTAAACTGGAAAACAGAAGAACGGTACGGGGCAAAAATTATGGAAGCGGCTGTCAACTCTTGCTTCTTCCCGTTGTATGAAGTCGAACGTGGCATTACAACGATTACGTATGACCCAGAAGCGAAAAACAAACGCATTCCATTAAGCGAATGGTTAAAATATATGGGCAAAACAAAACATTTATTAAAAGAAGAAAACCGCGACCTATTGCTTGAGTTCGAACAAGAAGTCGAACGGAGATGGTGCCGGTTAAAAGCAAAGCACGAACATCCAGAACTATAAGAAGCAGGTTCACTGAACCTGCTTTTCTTAAAAAATAGAAAAACTGTGATTCGTATCACGTCATTTTCTGACAAGCAACAGTAAAATAAACATTGGAGAATATGCGTGCTCTCGAAGTAGAGACGTAGCCAACTTCGAGCACAAGGAGGAGGAGAAAGCGATGGAATTTTCACCTTGCATGATGGCGCATGACGGCGACGTGCAACTATGTCAAGCACTACAACAATTAAAAGACGAGCACGGGCCGTTAAATGAACAAAAACAACAATTAGTAGACTTAGCACAGCAAATTGGTGAAAACACGGACACAGCGAATTGGAAAGAAGCGTTGCTTGCGTTACGCGAACACGTCCAATCGTTTTTAGCGAACTTAGATCCGCATTCCCAGCGGGAAGAAGGCGTTTTGTTTCCAATGATGGCACAATATATCGGACGAACGTCCGGACCGATCGCGGTCATGGAGTACGAACATGACCAAGCAAAGCGAAACATTGCCGCCTTTTTAGAAAAAACCGCTCATCTTTCAGACACGGTCGATGGTGAAACGGCGAAGCAATTGGCGTTTTACGTCATTAACGCCTACCATATTTTAACCGAACATTTTATGAAAGAAGAGCACGTCTTATTCCCGATGGCAGAAAAGCTATTGTCCGCGGAAGAAAAAGAAGAGCTCGCACGACGAATTCGCGAGATGTAACAAAAAGCTAAAAAAAGACTTTCCTCACGCGAGGAAAGTCTTTTTTTAAAAAGGTAAGAAAAATTTTGGACTACCGCGGTCATTCGGACTGTGGTATTTTCTTTTTAACGATTTGAAGGATTGGCCTGTTTCGGCAACCGTTTTCGGTAGACGACATAGCTACGATTGAGGTAGCGAAGCGGAAGGCTGAAAACGTGCACTAATCGTGTAAACGGCCATACCGCGAAAATACCGAACGCTGCTAAAATGTGAATTTTAAACCATACTGGTACATTTTCCATGTACTCTGGATTTGGCTGGAAGATAAACAAACTGCGAAACCATGGGCCAATGGTCGTCCGGTAGTCGAATCCGTTCGAATCGATGTTTAGAAAAGTAGAAGAAAGACCGGACAACACGACAACCGCTAAGAAGAAAAGAGCAATAAAGTCACCGCGGCTGCTTGTTAAAAAGATGCGTTTCACTGTTAAGCGGCGGTGAAGTAAAATGAATAGACCAATGACCGTTGCAATCCCGGCAGGAATTCCGCCGGCAAGTGCTACGACATGGTACGTTTCTTCGGAAATGCCCATCGCTTCATATACACCTTCCGGAATTAAAATACCCATAACGTGACCGACGAAGACGAAAATAATCCCCCAGTGAAAGAGCAAGCTACCAAGCCGCAGCTCTTTTTTCTCAAGCAATTCGCTTGATTTCGACGTCCAGCCGAACTGGTCATGGTTGTAGCGATAAATATGACCGCCGATAAAAATCGTCAAAATGATGTAGGGGAGAGTACCCCAGAGAAATTGATTTAACATGCTTACACACTTCCTTTCGGCAATGATTTCACACCGATTTCATTTAACGCGGTTAAAATAGCGTCAAAAACGACTGTATACACATTGTCATTGGCATGCAGCTGGTTTCGGATTTCTTCGATGTTGCGCCAATATTTTTGAAAAATCGGCACGACATGTTGCGGTTCTGCTTGTGAAGCAAGTTCAAGCATAAGCGGCAAGTAGTCTGGCAACTCTTTTTCCGTTATATCGAAGCCTGCTGCTTTATATTGTTGCTTTAATTCGAGCAGTTCTAATCCGCGTTCTCGCTGTTCACCTGTATTCATATACGTGACGTAAAGGTTTGTTTTTTTGCCGAAATCGAACGTATATACATACGTTTCAATTCGTTCACGTACCGGCACTGCTTTTATATGGTTAATAAACTGTTCGATATAGCCGACGATTTGCCGATGCGGCAAATCGTCGAGCGCTTGTAAACAACCGTCTAAATCGCGTGCCCATTCGTCATCTGGATACGATAGCAAATAGGAGGCACATTGAAAAACGGTTTGTGCTTGTTCGTAGTTCATACAAATCCCCCATTATGAGAGTGTTCCGCAAGAACCAGGGCCACCAGCAAATGATAAGCCGCAGCTGCCTTGTTCTGCGTATAAGTTCGCCACTTCTTCGCGGTGCGACGCCGGAATGACGAAGCGGTCATTGTATTTTGCAATCGCTAGTAAACGATACATCTCTTGCATGTCGTTCTCCGTTAACCCGAGTTCTTCTACGACTTTCACGTTCGGTTGCTTATTCGTTTGCACCGCGCGCATATATTGGCGCATGACCGCCATTTTTTTCAATGTGGTGCGAATATGCGTTTGATCGCCTGCTGTTAATAAATTCGCCAAATATTCGATTGGGATTCGCATTTGGTCGATGGCAGGGAAGATGTCGTCTTCTGCTAAGTTGCTTCCTTTTCCTTCAACCATATTCATGATTGGGCTAAGCGGTGGAATATACCATACCATCGGCATTGTGCGATACTCTGGGTGCAGCGGAAGAGCGATTTTCCAATCGATAATCATTTTATAAATTGGCGATTTTTGCGCTGCTTCAATCCACTCTTGCGGAATGCCTGCTTCTTTTGCTTTGGCGATTACTTCCGGATCGTGCGGATCGAGGAAAATATCAAGCTGTGCATGATATAAGTCTTTTTCGTTTTCGACGCTTGCCGCTTCCTTTACTTTGTCGGCATCGTATAGCATGACGCCAATATAGCGGATGCGGCCAACGCACGTTTCCGAACAAATCGTCGGCATGCCTGCTTCGATGCGCGGGAAGCAGAGCGTACATTTTTCCGCTTTGTTTGTTTGCCAGTTGAAATATACTTTTTTGTACGGACAGCTTGTGACGCAATAGCGCCATGCGCGGCATGCGTTTTGGTCGACAAGGACGATGCCGTCTTCTTCCCGTTTATACATCGCGCCAGATGGACAGCTCGATACGCACGGCGGGTTGATGCAATGCTCGCAAATGCGTGGCAAATACATCATAAAGACGTTTTCAAATTCGGTTTTAATCGATTCTTCCATTTTTAACACGTTCGGATCTTTTAGACCAGTAACGTGCGCGCCAGCTAAATCGTCTTCCCAGTTTGGTCCCCACGACAGCTCCATAAATTCGCCGGTAATCGCTGATTTTGGCCGAGCGACTGGCTGGTATTTCTTTTGTGGGCTGTTCGTTAATGTTTCGTAGTCGTAATTCCATGGCTCATAGTAATCATCAATTGTTGGCTGGTACGGGTTGTAAAACAAGTGGAGCAGGCGGTTCACTTTGGAGCCGGATTTTAATTGTAGCTCGCCGTTTCGTAATTCCCAGCCGCCGCGATATTTTTCTTGGTCTTCCCATTGTTTTGGATAGCCGATGCCTGGTTTTGTTTCTACGTTGTTGAAATACATATATTCGGCACCTGGACGATTTGTCCAGGTGTTTTTGCACGTGACGCTGCACGTATGGCAGCCGATGCATTTATCTAAATTCATGACCATGCCGACTTGCGCTTTAATCTTCAAGCCAATCAACCTCCTTCAATTTGCGGATAATGACGTTCAAGTCGCGTTGGTTTCCAGTCGGGCCGTAATAGTTAAAACCGTAGCTGAGCTGCGCGTATCCGCCGATCATGTGGGTCGGTTTTACATGAATACGTGTCGGGCTGTTGTGCGTACCGCCACGGTTGTTTGTTAGTTTTGTGCCAGGCACGTTAATATGCCGGTCTTGGGCGTGGTGCATAAACGCGATTCCTCTTGGCAGCCGGTGCGAAACAACGGCACGAGCGACAACGACGCCGTTTCGGTTGAAACATTCAATCCAGTCGTTATCTTTAATGCCTGCTTCTTCGGCATCGTCTTTGTTTAGCCAAATCGTTGGGCCGCCGCGGAATAGCGTAAGAATCGGTTGCGAATCGAAATACATGCTGTGTACCGACCATTTATTATGCGGCGTTAAATAGTTCAACGTAATTTCTTTTCCTTCTACTTGCGGGCGGCCTTTTTTAAACGGTTTATGAAGCAGCACAGGCTTGAACGTTGCCATCGTTTCCCCAAACTCTTGCATTAGTTCATGGTCGACGTAGAACGATTGTCGCCCTGTTAACGTCCGCCACGGGATGAGCCGTTCGACGTTTGTGGTAAACGGCGAGTAGCGTCTGCCCCCTTTTTCGGAACCACTGAAAGCAGGGGAGGTGATGACCGGTTTTGGCTGCGCAGTAATTTGTTCAAACGTGAAGCATTCTTCTTCGCGTTCGCTTGCTAAGTCTTTTAACTCAAGACTTGTTTTCTTCTCGAGCGCTTCCCATGCTTTGACAGCGACTTTTCCGTTTGTTGTAGATGATAATGTTAAAATCGCTTCTGCGACTTTTTTCGCTTCGCTAATATCAGGGCAACCATCGGCGATGCTTGCTTTTTGCACGGTGCCTAACACTTTTTTCAACTGTTCGTACTCTTCTTTTGCCGACCAGTTGATTCCTTTAATGCCGTATGGCAATTTAGCGATGTTCGGACCGAGGGCAGTCATTTTATCGAACAACTGCGTATAGTCGCGTTCGACGACATGAATTTGCGGCATTGTTTTGCCAGGAATCGGTTCGCATTCGCCTTTGCTCCAGTCTTTTACTTTTCCGAGTGGCTGTGCCAATTCTTGTGGGGTATCGTGGAGAATTGGTGTTGCCACGACTTCTTTCACTGGTTTCATGTTGATCTCTGTCGCTAAGTCCGAAACGGCTTTTGCGAGCGATTTGAAAATTTCCCAATCCGAACGTGCTTCCCACGGAGTGGAAATCGCTGGGTTAAACGGATGAATGAACGGGTGCATATCTGTGCTGCTTAAGTCGTGTTTTTCGTACCATGTAGCAGCAGGGAAAACAACATCGGAATAAAGTGCCGTTCCTGCCATCCGGAAATCTAAGTTAATTAGTAAGTCAAGTTTTCCTTCTGGTGCTTTGTCACGCCACGTAATTTCTTCCGGACGCAAGCTGTCTTCATCGTCGTTCATCAGTCCGTTCGTTGTGCCAAGCAAATGTTTTAAGAAATATTCATGTCCTTTGCCAGAGCTTGAGATTAAGTTCGCGCGCCAAACGATTAAGTTGCGCGGGAAGTTTTTCTCGTTATCAGGGTCTTCAATGGCAAAGCGCAATTTTTTCTCTTTTAATTGAGTAGCAATGTATTTCCCGATTTCTTCTGGCGTTTTCGCTCCCGCTTGCACAGCTTCGTTATAAAGGTCAATGCCGTTTTTCTCAAACGTCGGATAAGAAGGCAACCAACCAAGACGAGCCGCAAGTACGTTGTAGTCAGCATAATGTTGGTAACGCGCTTCTTTCACGACTGGTGATACAAGTTCGCCTACCGGTGTTTCTTCATAGCGCCATTGGTCAGTGGCAAAGTAGAAGAACGACGTTCCGTTTTGGAGCTTTGGCGGCATTTGCCAATCGCGCGCCGTCGCGATATTTTGCCATCCTTCCGCTGGACGTAATTTTTCTTGGCCGACGTAATGTGCCCAACCGCCGCCGTTTACACCTTGCGCACCGACGAGCAAGACGAGGTTTAAGACGGCACGATAAATGGTATCCGAGTTAAACCAGTGGTTAATGCCGGCACCGACGATAATCATCGATCGACCGTTTGTGTCGATGGCGTTTTGCGCAAATTCGCGAGCAATTTTAATGACGAGTTCGCGGTTTACACCAGTAATCGCTTCTTGCCATGCTGGAGTGAACGGGATTTGGTCGTCGAACGTTTTCGCGACCATTCCACCGATGCCGCGGTCTACGCCGTAGTTCGCTAAAATTAAGTCATAAACGGTCGTGACGTACCATTCTCCGGTT
>NZ_JAILZV010000155.1 GCF_023512315.1 Anoxybacillus sp. | reverse complement strand
GGGGCGCCGCTTGCGCTTGTTTATCGGGCGGTCAATACGTGCGATTCGATGGTTGGGTATAAAAACGACACGTACCGCGAATTTGGCTGGGCGTCGGCACGATTGGACGACGTGTTAAATTATGTGCCTGCCCGATTAACGGCATGGGTGATGCTGCTAGCTAACAGCCGTTCGTTCCGTCGCCACGCTCGGCTGCTATGGCGCGATGCGCGTAAGCACCCAAGTCCAAACAGCGGCTGGGGAGAAGCGGCGATGGCTGCGATTTTAGGCGTGCAGCTTGGCGGAACGAATACATATAAAGGAATCGTATCGGAACGCCCGAAAATTGGTGATGCGGTGCATACGCTCACAAAAGAACATATTCGTCAAGCGGTTTCGGTGATGTGGCGAACGATTTTTACGTTTGTTGCACTGCTTTTCCTAGGGGGGATATTCATTGAATTGGCCATTGCATGGGGCAAATCCGCACCGTTTCTATGAATCTATCGGGTTGCCGCTTCCTGACCGAGTGCTTGATGTTAGCGTAAATACGAACCCATATACGTTGCCGCTTTCGCTTTGGCCGACGCAAGCCGATTTTTGTCGCTGGGCAAGCGAATATCCTGATTCAGAGGCGACACAATTAATTGGTGCGCTTGCACAGGCAGAACAGCTTTCGGACGAGCGCATTTTTGTCGGCAACGGGGCGTCGCAATGCATTGATTTACTTGCCCGATTATTTTCCGGGAAACGTGTCGGGATATTAGAGCCGACGTTTTCGGAATATCGGCGGGCGTGTCTAGCCAATGGCTGCACGGTACAATCGCTTGTTTCGACGGAAGAAAGCGGGTGGGCGCATGAACTGTCGGAGCTATTTGCTTTGCTCGAACAAATTGATGTTTTGTTTCTTTGCCAGCCGAATAACCCGACTGGTACGGCAATGGAAAAAAAATCGCTTTATTCGTTAGTGCAGGCGGCGGAGGAGCGTGGGAAATTCGTTGTTATCGATGAAGCGTTTTATCATTTTTGGGATGGTGGATATACAACAGTGCCATGGATTTCCTCGTTTTCTCATCTCATTGTCGTGCGCTCGTTAACAAAAATTTATCATTTAGCCGGGGCGCGCATTGGGTATGTAGCGGCGAACGAAACGATTGTCCAAAAACTGAAAGCATTGCAGCCGGCGTGGAGTGTCAGTCAACTGGCACAACAGTTAGCGCTACACTTTTTGCCGATGCATGAATTGGTGGCACATACGCGCTCGCTGATTGCTCGCGAACGGCAACGGGTGATGTCGAGGTTACAGGAAGCGGGGTATTACGTTTCCTCGTCTGTCGTCAATTTTTATTTGCTCCGCCCACTCCACAAGCCAGTGGAACCGCTTTTGTACGACTTATTAACGGAAGGAATTGTTCCGCGCCATACGATGAATTTCACAGGATTGAATGGGCGCTATTTGCGTCTAGCGGTGAAAACAAAAGCAGAAAATGACCGGTTAGTTTCCTTTTTAACAAGGTGGTTATCATGATTGTTTTTATTAGCGGCGGCGTACGGAGCGGAAAAAGCGGGGTAGCAGAGCGCATCGTTCGTTCACTCGCTTCGCCAACGAGCACGATTCATTACATCGCTACGGCGAACGTGACCGATGACGAAATGCGCGAACGCGTCATTCGCCACCAACAAGCTCGACGTTTGCAGCCGGTCGAATGGGTAACATGGGAACAGCCGCGTCATGTGCATGAGCTGATCGGAACGTTTCGTACAGAAGATGTCCTTTTGCTCGATTGCTTGACGAACTGGTTAGCCAACGAATTATTTCATGCACCTGGCTGGGAAAACGAAGCGTATTGTCGGCAAAAAGCGGAACATATATTGGCGACAATAAACCAACTTTCTGCAGTTGCTAAGGCGGTCGTCATCGTCTCCAACGAACTATTTTCGGGCGGCGTGTTGCATGATACGGGAACGTACCATTTTATGAAAATGCTCGGTTGGCTTCATCAACAAGTCGTTCGCGCTGCTTCGTCCGCCATCGTTGTGCAGCACGGTATTCCGATTGTGAAAAAAGGGGAGGGGTTTATGTGACAGGATGGCGCGGGCTATGTTTGGCTCTTCAGTTTTTAACTGTTTTTCCGCTCAAAAAAGAAATACCGTGGGAAGCGAAAACGGCGCGCTGGTCCGTTCGGATGTTTCCCGTTGTTGGGTTATTGGTTGGTAGCGTACAGGCGCTCGTTTATTGGCTTTTTTTGCAAACATCGGTTTCGCCATTATTTCTTGCGCTTTTTCTTTTATTTTTGGCGATTTTTTTATCGGGTGGTTTGCATGCGGACGGCTGGATGGACGTTAGCGATGCGTTTTTTTCGTATCGGGAGAAAGAACGGCGGCTTGAGATTATGAAAGATTCGCGCGTTGGGGCGTTTGCGGTGTTATCGATTGTATTTCTTCTTTCGTTTCGCTTCGTTTTTTTATACGAAACAATCGGGCACGTAGCGCCGCTTCTCTTTATCGTGATTCCGTTTTTTTCGCGGGCGTTTATGGCACTTTTGTTGCTGGATGGAAAGTTGGCGAAACCGACAGGAATGGCGGCGGCGTTTCGCGAACATGTGACGAAAAGCGAGGCGCGTTTTATTCTCTTTTTATTAAGTATCGGGATAGCCAGCTTTGTTGCCATTCGTCCGGTTGAAACGACGGTGCTTGCGCTCGGGGCAGCTTTTAGTTGGAGAAGTGCGCAGTCATTTTATGACCGGCAATTTGGCGGCATTACGGGCGATATGCTTGGCGCGTTCGTCGAAGGAACGGAGGGGTGGTTGTGGTTTCTCGTTTGGCTCTTACGTTCATTCGTCACGGCATGACGAAAGAAAACGAAGAAAAGCGGTACATCGGCTTTTCGGACGTGCCGCTTTTAGACCAGGAAGTGGTGCGGCTGCGGAACGTTTCGGCCGCGTGTTCGCCAGATTTCGTCGTCACAAGCGATTTATGGCGATGCCGGCAAACGTGCCGCCTTTTGTTTGCGGAGACGATTCCGGTATACGAAAGAAGTGCGTGGCGGGAAATAAATTTTGGCGATTGGGAAGGAAAAACGTATGCGGAGTTGAAAGAAGTAGAAGAGTATAGAAAATGGCTCGATTCGCTGTTTACGGTTGCACCGCCGAACGGGGAGCATTACCTTCAGTTTCAAGCGAGAATCGAAAAGGCGCTGTCGGAAACGATTGCGCTTGCGAAACAGCGTTCGGCTTCGCATGTTGCCATTGTGACGCATGGCGGTCCGATTCGTTATGTATTAGAGCGCTATGCACCGATGGAAAAACCGTTTTGGGAGTGGACGGTGCCGTTTGGCGGTGGATTTACGTTAGTGTCGGAACGATGGGAGGAACGAGCGCGATGCATTTCGTTGTCGGAGGTGCGTTTCAAGGAAAGCGAAAGTGGGTCGTAGAGCACTATCGATTGACAGAAGTAGCACACGTTTGGTGCAGCGGCTATACGCAAGCCGCCGTTTTGCCGGGTGAAGTACATGCGAATATGGTCGTTTTCGAAGGATTGGAAGCATGGATTCGCCGCTTGCCGGAACGTGCGTACTGGGAGTCGTTTTTCCAGGCGTGGTACGAATGGGAACGCGGAGCGGATGGGCGATACGTTATTTGGATTGGTTGCGACATTACGCAAGGGATTGTGCCGCTAGAAAAAGAGGAGCGGCAGTGGCGCGATGTGACCGGATGGTGCTACCAACAATTAGCGAAACAATGCACCCGTGTTGACCGCATTTGGTGCGGGCTAGCGGAGCGAATGAAATAAGGGGGAGAGAAAATGAAGTTGTACACAAGAACAGGCGACAAAGGGAAAACGAGTTTAATTGGTGGGCGCGTCGATAAAGACGATTTGCGCGTCGAGGCGTACGGGACGTTGGATGAAGTGAATTCGTTCGTCGGTCAAGCAATGACTTTGCTTGACGGGGAAGCGTTTCAAGACATTTACGCCGAATTGCAAAAAATTCAGCATGAGCTGTTTGATTGCGGCGGCGATTTGGCGATTGTGAATGAAAAGCTTCCGTATAAAGTGACGGCAGAGATGGTGACATTTTTAGAAGAGCGAATCGATGCGTACATCAAGGAAGCACCGCCGTTAGAGAAATTTATTTTGCCAGGCGGTTCGAAAGCGGCCGCTGCCATTCATGTCGCGCGGACGGTGACGAGAAGGGCGGAGCGTTGCATTGTAGCGCTTCGCAAAAACGAGCCGATCAATGACATTGTCTTGCAATACGTCAACCGCCTATCCGACTACTTTTTCGCTGTCGCTCGCGTCATTAACGCGCGCCTAGGTGTTCCGGACGTCGAATACGAGCGAAGCGCCATTGTGTTTCGGGAGAAAGACGGGCAATAACGAACGGAAAAAGGGAGAATATCATCTCGTATTCTTCCTTTTTTTATTATGGGATGGTAACGAAAGCAGCACGATTTTCGACTAACAAAGTAGAACGGGAGGGAAGTGAATGGACTCCGTCTTCGATGAACTATACGAAAAATATCATCAAGATTTATTTCAGTTTTTGTTTTATATGGTCAGGAATCGGGAACAGGCGGAAGATCTTGTTCAAGAAGTGTATATAAAAGTGTTGCGATCTTATGATCGGTTTGAAGGGAGAAGTAGCGAAAAAACGTGGCTGTTGTCGATTGCGAAGCATGTGGCGATTGATTTTTTTCGCAAACAACGAAGCTTTCGCGCTAAACTAATGAACGCTTGGAAAGTGCAGGACGACAAAGCCCTGCTCCCGGAAGAAATTGCTGTGCAGCGGGAGGAAATTCAGCTCATGTATCGCTGCTTAGGGAATTGTACAATAGACCAACGGCTTGTTGTCGTGCTGCGGTTTATTCAAGGGCTCTCGGTCGCCGAAACAGCGGAAACGCTCGGCTGGACGGAAAGTAAAGTGAAAACGACGCAGCATCGAGCATTAAAGCGGCTGAAGCAGCAAATGGAAGAAGCAGCGAAGGGAGGATGGCATCATGAGAAAATTCCAATGGAATGAAGAAGAGATGGAATCGTTATTAAAGCAAATGCCACCGGTGAAAGACCGCCGTTCGAAAGCAGCGATTTATGAGCAACTCGCGCACGCTAAACAACCAAAACGGCGAGGTCGCATCGTTCCAGCGGTTGTTTCCGTAGCGGCAGCGTGCTTATTTGTTCTTATTGGGGTATCGCTTTATCCTTCCTCTCCAACGAACGAAAGCAAGAAAGCGAAGCCAGAAATGTCGATGACGATGCAAGCGAAAGAAGTGGCGCCGAACGAAAACCGCACGATGCAAGCAGACGAAGCCCCTAGTTTTTCGCGCGTCCTTATGAGCGGAAACGCGGTCGTTTTCGGTCTCCCCGATGCAAGCGCCCAAACGGTTATTCCGATAAGCATTGCTGTGGAAGGGCAAACGCCGCTTAATGAGCAACTAGAAGCAGCAAAGGCAGAACTCGTTAACTTAGGATTAGATGCGAAATGGCTAGAAGGCGTTACGTTCATGGCTTCTCGTAACAATGAATGGACGGTTCACCTTTCAGGCACCCATCCCGTATTTTCTAGCGGTTCTACGGGTGAGGAGATGTTTCTTGCTAGCATCGAAGAAACGGTTCGTTGGATGGGCGGAACAAGTGTGCAGTTTTTTACGGATGCAAAAAAAGGGATAGATTTGCCGAATACGGGACACCTTGAAACGATCACGATTGCGAAAAAACAGCGCGCCTATTATTTGTATGCACCAAAAGAAGGAGCACCAACGCTTTTAGCCCCGTCACCGCAATCGTTCGCGACAATTGAGAAGGCGTTCGAAAGCATGCAGGCGGTGTCAGGCATGTTTCGCCCGTCGATTGCGAAAGAAGTGCATATTGCGTCGGTGCAAAGCCAACACGGCGATCTCGTTGTGCAATTTACAGCGGATTCCTCATTTGCCGATAGCGTTTCGTCCCAATGGATGCTCGAGGCGATTTTATTGACAGCGAAAGAATTTCACTTCCGTTCGGTAACGTTTACGGGCGGGAACGTTGGCAATATCGGGCCGTACCGGTGGAACGAAAAAATTGCCGTCCCTGTCGCTCCAAACCCGCTGCCGGTTCACTAGTCGACAGGTGGTTATCCCCTGTCGAATAAAACCGGTTCTACTCTTTCCTTTTTTTACATAATACATATATGGTGACGATGACAAAAGGAGGAGTAGGGCAATGGACGATGTGTTGAAGCGGTTGCTTGCGGTGGCTGGAATGGTAGTATGTATTCGGCTATTGTTTATGATTGGGCTTGCAAATTAAGTGTGAAAATTCGGGAAAATGATTGTCCTTCCGTTCATTAGCGGCTATAATGAGAAGAAAAACATAGCGGGAGGAGATTCAGGTGCTGACAGACTATCATAACCATTTAGAACGGGGAACGCTGACGCTCGATTATTTAAAGCAATTTACCGATGAAGCGGCGCGAAAAGGGATTCAACACTTTGGCATTTCGGAACATGCGTACCATTTCTACCAAACGAAAGACATTCTTTCTAATCCGTGGGTCGACGAGCGCCGATATTATGACATGGCAGATTACGTCCGTTTATTCCATGAAGCGTGGGAGGCGGGAAT
>NZ_JAILZV010000154.1 GCF_023512315.1 Anoxybacillus sp. | reverse complement strand
CCAGTGCTTCAAGCGGCCTTTGAAAAGGAACTCGAGTTTATAAAAAAAACTAATCACGGAGGAAATGGTTCTGCTTTATGTCGATGAGACGCATGTTCGCGCCTATCAAGCGCTTCGTACGACATGGGCAGAAGTAGGGAATCAAAAGCAGGTGCCAAGCTACGGTCACCACGCCCACGTTTCTATTTTTGGCGCAGTCGACGTGCAACAAGGCGATGTCGTGTTTCATCGCGCATCATCCGCCAATGCCGAAACGTTCCTTGACTTTTTGCGCCTGTTGAAAAAGAAATATGCGGATCGATTTATCGTGCTTGTATTGGACAATGCGCGTATTCATCATGCCAACATGGTGCAAGCTTTCCTTCAAAGGGAAGAAGGCGGTGCCTTTCACTTTATCTTTTTGCCACCGTATTCCCCACAGTTAAACCCTATTGAACGGTTGTGGAAGTGGTTGAAAGATGAAGTTATCGCCAACTTCTTGCATAAAGACCAAAACGATATTGCCCAGTCGATTACTCGTTTTGAACAATACGTCTTACAGCATCCAGATGAGGTGTTACGCCGCATCGGGTGTGCTACGTGAACCAGAGGTTAAAATTTTAATTTGGATGTATATAAATTCTTAACAATGAGGTATATACGATGACATATGGAAAAATAGATGCCGATAAAAGAGTATTACAGAAAATTTTCTCCCCAGATTTTTGGTTTGTTATACCCGAATACCAACGTTCCTATGTTTGGCAATCGGAAAATATACAGGATCTAATTGATGATTTGTATTACGCATTTATGAATAAGCGCGATAGCGAGTATTTCCTTGGATCACTTGTGTTAAAACGAACAAAAAATAAAGACTTTGCCGAATATGAAGTGTTAGATGGGCAGCAACGGTTAACGACATTTTTTTTAATGTTTGCTGTTTTAAGGGATTTATTAGAAGAGCGAGCGTTTAAAAATAACCTCCAACAAAAAATTTATCAAGAAGCTGATGAACTCGATATGGTACCTGAGCGGCAACGTATTACTTATCAGATTAGGGATCAAGTAGAAGATTTTATAAAAAAATATGTCATTGCCCCAGATGGAACTACTTTCGTCGATGAATTAAAACAAGAAAGCGAAAAAGATAATGTGTCGATTTCCAATATGGCCAATGCGATACTTGTATTAAGAGAGCTGCTAAAAGATAAAGAAGAATTAGGGGATTTTGTTAAGTTTGTTTTTAATAAAGCGCTATTTATTTACGTATCAACGGATAATACGGAAGATGCGTTTAGGATGTTTACGATATTAAATGATAGAGGTATCCCTTTAACGAGCGCAGATATTCTGAAATCAATGAATATCGGACAATTGCATAATGAAAAAGAAATAAAAAAATATGCGAAGTATTGGGAAGAAATCGAGGGACGTTTTGGAGAGGGATTTGATCGTTTTCTAAACTTCGTCAGAACAATTATCGTAAAAGAGAAAGCGAGAACAAATTTATTGGAAGAATTTGAAGAAAAGATTTATAAAGCAGGGAAGCTGGCACAAGGAAAAGAGACGTTAGATTTGATTAAACAGTACGCCGAAGTGTACGAGAACGTGATCGAATTAGCTGATAATGAATTAAGTAATGCGTTTAAAAATCTCATTACAATTATGAAGACCGGCTTTCGCTCAGAGGACTGGATACCTCCTGTCATGTATTATTATGCTAAGTTTCAAACAAATAAGATAGATGAATTTTTACGTAAGTTGGAATTTAAATTTGCTGGTGATTGGATTTGTGGGGTAAATTCCACTCCAAGATTAGAAGCGATGAATAGTATTTTAAAAGCGATTGAACAAACGGATACATCGAATGTGAATGATTTAATAAATAATGATACCATTTTTTCAGTCGATTTGGAGGAGTTTAAGCGGCAGATTAGCGGTAATGTGTACAAAAAGCAATATGCAAAGTATTTGTTGTTAAAGATGGAGTATTTATTGGGGGATAATACTGTTCATTTATCTGGTTATAAAAACATAAGTGTGGAGCATATTTTGCCACAAAATCCGGATAAGAATAGTCAGTGGGTGCAAAATTTCACGGAGGACGAGAGAAAGGATTGGACAGATAAGATTGCTAACCTTGTCCTCATTAGCAAGAGAAAAAATAGTTCGTTAAGCAACTTAGATTTTAAGCAGAAAAAGGAACGTTACTTAAAAGGGCATATGGACGTTTTTAAAGGAAGCAAAGTATTTATTGACCAGAAAGATGAGTGGACACTAGAGGTTTTAGAAGAACGCCAGCGACAAATAATCGATTTGTTGGCAAGATGTCCATGAACAATGAACCACTGGAGGATAATCAATGGCTGTATATCAATTTTACGCAATCATTCAAAAAGATGAAGAGGACGATGGCTATATCGTCACGTTTCCGGATTTGGACAACTGCTTTACCTTTGGAGAAACGTTGGTGGAGGCTGTAGAGATGGCAGAGGATGTATTGTTGACAGTGCTCGACTATATGGAAGAAATAGGGGAGGACATTCCTGTAGCTTCGTCTGTCGAAAAGCTAAAAGAACTCTTGCCTAGCGGCGCCAGCCTTGTAAATATTGAGATTGATACAGATATACTAACAAACGTGGGCTAGTTTACGCTTGTTCTATAGATTGGCTATCGTAACCAAAAAAACAGAAGTCGCCGGGCTTCTGTTTTTTGGATGAAAAATAGCACCACAGTTTCATGAATTACTAGTTCCTATGCAATGATAGGGGGAGAACGATGAATACGTGCTTCATCAAAATAAACGAGCACTTTGTCGTTATGAGCGAATCTTGTGTACTCATTGGAGATGACTGTTTGCGAGCGTTATCATATCTTCAACCAGCATCTGTTCATATGATTTTTGCGGATCCGCCGTATTTTTTATCAAACGGAGGGATTTCATGCAAATCAGGGAAAATCGTTCGTGTGGATAAAGGAGAGTGGGATAAAGAGCAAGATAGAGAGAAGATTGACGAGTTTAACTACCGATGGATTCAAGCGTGCAAGCGTGTTTTGAAAGAGGATGGGACAATTTGGATAACAGGGACGTTTCATAATATTTATTCCGTTGGTCAAGCGCTCCATCAGTTAGGGTTTAAAATCTTAAATAGCATTGTTTGGCAAAAGACAGATCCTCCTCCAAATATGAGTAAGCGAATGTTTACTCATTCCCATGAATACATCATTTGGGCGAAAAAGTCTCCCCAAAGCCGCCATTATTTTAACTATGCAGCAATGGTGAAAGAAAACAACGGGAAACAAATGACCGATGTTTGGACGATTCCACATGTTCCTTCTCACGAAAAAACATTTGGCAACCACCCTACCCAAAAACCTCTCCAACTATTAAATCGAATCATTATCGCCTCTACGAGACAAAACGATATTATACTAGATCCGTTTTGCGGAAGCGGTACGACAGGAGTTAGCGCATTATGCCTCAATCGACGGTTTATTGGAATTGAGCAGGAGCCGCTATTTATCCAACTAACGAAAAGACGGATTCAATCGGTGTACGGCACTGTTTAAAATTATGGTATAATATTAAGGACTGAAATTGGAGGTAGTACGTAAAGTGAAAGCGAAGCCATTTTTAAAATGGGCGGGCGGAAAGACGCAATTGCTAGATGAAATTATGCGTCGCTTGCCGAAAGAAATGAAAGAAGGAAAGATTCATCGTTATATTGAGCCGTTTGTCGGGAGCGGTGCTGTAATGTTTGAATTAGTGCAAACGTATCCTATCGAAGAAGTGTTCATTTTCGATATTAACGACGAGCTCATTACTGTCTACGAAGTAGTGCAAAAAGATGTGGAGAGGCTCATTAACAGACTTGCGGAATTAGAAACCTTATTTCTTTCGTTAGAAAAAGAAAAACGAAAAGTCATGTACTACGACATTCGGCAGCAGTTTAATGAAAAATTAGCAGACTTTCGTTTTGGTACGTACGGTGATCATAAAATTGAGCGGGCGAGCGAGTTTATTTTTTTGAACAGAACGTGTTTTAATGGGCTGTTTCGCGTCAATAAAAAGGGAGAATTCAACGTTCCAATGGGGGACTATAAACATCCAACGATTTGCGACGAAGACAATTTACGTGCCGCAAGCGCTATTTTGCAGACAGTGCGCATTATGCAAGGCGACTATAAAGAGAGCAGTGGGTTTGTTCACGATAAAACGTTCGTCTATTTCGATCCGCCGTACCGCCCGTTAAGTGCGAGCTCAAGTTTTACCGCCTATAGCAAATTTGATTTCACGGATGACCACCAAAGAGAGCTCGCACATTATTATCGTGAGTTGGACAAGCGAGGGGCTTTTTTAATGTTAAGCAACTCCGATCCGAAAAACACGGATCCGATGGATGCGTTTTTTGATGAATTGTACGCTGGCTTTACGATCGAACGGGTAACAGCCCGCAGAAACATTAACTCGAAAGGAAACGGCCGCGGAACGATTCACGAAATTTTAGTGACGAACTACGAAGTATAAAGGTGGGGGAAGCAGTGACAAAGACGAAAAATGATGCGGCGTGGGAACAACTTTTTGACAAATATCGTATTTTGCAGCACATTGAACAAAACGGTTTTTATGAAATTACGGCCGATGTAATCCGTCAATACCGCGAACCGCGCTTGATGTGCAAATTTGATCATAAAAACCATCTGCCCGATATTTTCGCCGACCATCGGCTTTCTATTTTGCCTATTTCCCGTAGTGCGTACGTGATTGGGGATTTTTCCACGTTTGCGGAAGTGACATATCAAAAAATGAAGCCACAAGCAATGAATATTCCCTATGATATCGAAACGATTCAGGCAGATGACCTTTACAGTGAAAGTGCGGCGCTGCATTTTGCTTATCATAGTGGCATGATCGACGACTTTTTAGGTGAAGAAACAAAGCATACGGTTAGTGGTCGAATGGGATCTGGAAAGTTTGCTTACGATATTGCGAGTCACAGAGGGCATCGGAAGCATATATGCGTGAATGGGGCGCAAATTGAGGTGGATGGCGGTTATGAAGGAAAGACGAGATTTGCTGTTATTGAGGCGAAGAAAGAAGCGGTGAACGACTTTAATGTGAGACAATTGTTTTATCCGTTTAAAGTGTGGAAGAAGCGGATTATGAAAGAAGTCGTTCCGATTTTTTTCACTCACTCAAACGATGTTTTTAGCTTTTTTATGTACACATTTGCCGACGAAAATGTTTTTACTTCTTACCGTCTTGTGAAACAAAAAGACTATGTCATTTCCCATCAGAAAATTACTGTGTCTGATATCGTGAACGTTGCGAAATCGATCCGGTTTGTGCCTGAACCGCGTGTTCCTTTTCCACAGGCGAATTCGTTTGCTCGTGTTGTCGATTTGCTTGGGCTTTTATACCAAGGAGACTTAAGCAAAAGCGAAATAACGGAAAATTATAATTTTGACAAACGGCAGACGGATTATTATTCCAATGCTTGTATTTATTTGGGGCTCGCAGAAAAATATAGAGAAGGCGACGAGGTAAAACTTGCATTGACGGCCGAAGGAAGACGGGTAATGGCGCTTTCGTATCGGGAAAAGTATATAACGCTCGCGGAAAAAATACTGGAGCATCGAATATTCTACGACGTGTATAACGAATATATACGCAACGGACAAAGCGTGTCGAAAGACTTCGTCATGGAAAAAATGAAGCAATACGAATTGTATGACATATCCTCTGAATCGACATTCCGAAGAAGAGCAAGCACCATCATTGGCTGGGTCAAATGGATTATCGACTTGCCAGAGTGAGAACGGGGAAGATGCTGTTTGCATGCTCGGGAAAAGAATCATACAACTTACAAAAATCGTATTTCCCATCTTTTCGAGCGCCTTTTTCCACGGCGCTCGTTTTGTTTTGTGCAAGATTTTCGCTGGAAAATTCATTTTTCGCGTTTTGCTTTTTTCTTATTTTTTCGTTTTAATAAAGTCGTCCGGCTATTTCTCCTAAAAATTCTTCGAAAGGATGGTTCTTGTGAAATACCTCGATTTGAAAGTCGACTTTATGTTCAAGCAGCTGTTTGGTCAGCCGAGCCGAAAGGCAATTACGATTGCGTTTTTAAACGCACTGTTGCATCGAAGAGAAGATGACCGAATCGTCGATGTGTATTTTGAAAACACCGAGCTTGCGCAAGTGACAGAAGATGGGAAAACAGGACGGCTAGACGTGTTGGTGCGCACGAATCGTGGCGAACGAATTAACGTAGAAATCCAAGTCGTGAACCAATACGATATGCCAGAACGGCTGCTGTACTACTGGGCGCGGCTGTTTTCCGCCTCTTTGTCGAAAGGAGAGAAATATTCCTCGCTTCCGTCAACGATTATGATTGCCATCCTCAACTACCCGCTCTTTCCACACGAAACCGACCGCTTCCATACGGTGTTCCACATTCGCGAAGACGAAGAACAATTTCTTTGGAGTCCACATCTTGAATTCCACGTGCTTGATTTATCACAGTTTATGGTAAAATGGAAGAAATACCGCCGCGAAATTAAGCGAGCACCGGAATGGCCGTGGTTGACGATGCTGTCGGC
>NZ_JAILZV010000153.1 GCF_023512315.1 Anoxybacillus sp. | reverse complement strand
GGGCGGGGCTGCACATTTACCGGGAATGGTAGCAGCAAAAACAACAATTCCAGTTATTGGGGTACCGGTAAAATCTCAGGAGCTAAACGGTTTAGATTCTTTACTCTCCATTGTTCAAATGCCAGGCGGGGTACCAGTAGCGACAGTGGCGATTGGAAAAGCAGGTGCGATAAACGCAGCGTTGCTTGCTGTTTCGATTCTTGGAACGTATGAGCCAACGTATATGGAAGCATTGCGCAAGCGACGTGAGACGATTCGAAAACAAGTGATGGAAAGTAGTGATCAGCTTGAGTAAAACGATTGTTCCAGGGCAAACGATCGGGATTATTGGCGGAGGGCAACTTGGAAGAATGATGGCAATTGCGGCAAAAGAGATGGGATTTTTTGTGGCAGTACTCGATCCGACCCCACAATCTCCGTGTGCTCAAGTAGCCGACATTGAAATTGTCGCTTCGTATAGCGATGAAGAAGCGTTACATCAGTTAGCTGAAGTTAGTGATGTCGTTACGTATGAGTTTGAAAATATTGATGCCGATGCATTAAAGCGATTGGCAAAGAAGGGATATGTGCCGCAAGGAAGTGAGCTGCTTGCTGTTACACAACATCGTTGGAAAGAAAAACGGGCCGTTCAGTCTGTAGGCTTACCTGTTGCACCTTATCGACTTGTCATTACAAAAGAAGAATTAGAAGAAGCGATTCGAGAGATTGGGATTCCATCTGTGTTGAAAACGTGCCGAGGTGGGTATGATGGAAAAGGGCAAGTTGTCATTCGTTGTTTAGATGATATATACGCAGCAAGTTCGCTTTTAACTTATGGTGAGTGTGTATTGGAGGCGTGGGTGCCGTTTGTAAAAGAGTTATCCATTATCGTTGTCCGAAATGTTTCTGGTGAGGTGGCGCTATTTCCTGTTGTTGAAAACATTCATCGCGAAAACATTTTGCATGAAACAATTGCTCCTGCCCCAATCAGTCAGCCCATGATCGAACAAGCAGAAACATATGCGAAACAGTTAGCAGAAGCGTTCCAACTCGTTGGCACGTTAGCAATTGAAATGTTTTTGACAAAAGACGGACAATTATATGTTAACGAACTTGCCCCTAGACCGCACAACTCAGGTCATTATACAATTAATGCTTGTGTGACCTCTCAATTTCAGCAACATATTCGTGCCATCTGCAATTGGCCTTTAAGCGGTACAGAGTTATTGAAGCCGGCTGTGATGGTCAATATTTTAGGCGAGCATCTCCAGCCAGTAATAGACTGCATTGCCGAAATGGCCGATATGCACCTTCATTTATATGGAAAAAAAGAGGCGAAGCACAAACGGAAGATGGGACATGTTACGCTGCTTGCTGAAAATGTAGATGCCGCACTGCAACGTATCGATGATTTGAAAATTTGGATGAAATGACAGATGTTTGAGTGCAGAAGGAGGAAAAAAAATGATCGAACGGTATACAAGACCGGAGATGGGAGCGATTTGGACGGAAGAAAATCGCTTTAAGGCATGGCTGGAAGTGGAAATTTTAGCATGTGAAGCGTGGGCGGAGCTTGGCGTTATTCCAAAAGAAGACGTAGAGAAAATCCGGAAACATGCTTCCTTCGACATTCAGCGCATTAAAGAAATTGAGGAAGAAACGCGCCATGATGTTGTTGCTTTTACCCGAGCCGTTTCAGAAACGCTTGGGGAAGAGCGAAAATGGGTGCATTATGGACTCACATCGACCGATGTTGTCGATACGGCGTTGTCATATTTATTAAAACAAGCTAACGAAATTTTATTGCGCGATTTAGAGAATTTTCTTCACGTGTTAAAAGAAAAGGCGCAAGAGCATAAATACACGGTGATGATGGGGCGCACACACGGTGTTCATGCAGAACCGACGACGTTTGGTTTGAAGCTAGCGCTTTGGTATGCCGAAATGCAACGAAACTTAGAACGTTTCAAGCAAGCGGCAGAAACGGTGCGTGTCGGGAAAATTTCTGGTGCGGTCGGAACGTATGCAAATATTGAGCCGTTTGTTGAAAAATATGTATGTGAGAAACTAGGATTAGAGCCAGCGCCGATTTCGACGCAAACATTGCAGCGCGACCGTCATGCGCATTACATGGCGACATTGGCGCTCATTGCGACATCAATTGAAAAGTTTGCCGTTGAAATTCGGGGGTTACAAAAAAGCGAAACGCGCGAAGTGGAGGAATTTTTCGCGAAGGGACAAAAAGGATCATCGGCAATGCCGCATAAACGAAATCCAATTGGTTCGGAAAATATGACCGGCATGGCGCGTGTCATTCGCGGTTATATGTTAACGGCGTATGAAAATGTCCCGCTATGGCATGAACGGGATATTTCCCATTCGTCTGCGGAACGCATTATTTTGCCAGATGCAACAATTGCGCTCAACTACATGTTAAATCGCTTTGCAAACATTGTGAAAAACTTGGTCGTATTCCCGGAAAACATGAAGCGAAATATGGAGCGTACATTCGGTCTTATTTACTCACAACGTGTATTATTAGCGCTCATTGATACGGGGATGACGCGTGAAGAAGCGTACGATTTAGTGCAGCCGAAAGCGATGGAAGCTTGGGAAACGCAAGTTCCATTCCGGACGCTAATCGAAGCGGACGAGGCGATTACGAGCCGCTTAACGAAAGAGCAAATTGATGACTGTTTCGATTACCACTATCATTTGAAACATGTCGATACGATTTTTGAACGGTTGGGGCTATAACATAGGTAAGGGATTCCTTACCTATGCAACAACTAAAAAATTCCTAATATTCTGTCTAGGAGGCCTTTTGCCATGGTCCAAAAACTAGAACTGCTTTATGAAGGAAAAGCGAAAAAAGTGTATAAAACGGATGACAAGAACGTCCTTTGGATCGCTTATAAAGATAGCGCAACAGCGTTTAACGGCGAAAAAAAAGCGACGATTGCTGGGAAGGGGCGTTTAAACAACGAAATTACCAGCTTGTTATTCTCGAAGCTACACGAAGCTGGCGTCGAAAATCATTTTATTCAAAAACTTTCGGATACGGAGCAATTAGTCAAAAAAGTAACGATTATCCCTCTTGAAGTTGTTGTCCGCAATTATGTCGCTGGAAGTTTAGCGAAGCGGCTTGGTATCGCCGAAGGGACGAACCTAGAAAAACCGCTTATTGAGTTTTATTACAAAAACGATGAACTTGGCGACCCTCTATTGTTGGAAGACCACATTGCCATTTTAAAGCTTGCCACTTCCGAACAACTTGCGATGTTGAAGGCGTATGCTTTAAAGGTCAATGAGATCCTCACCCAACATTTTCAACATTGTCGTGTCCGCCTCGTTGATTTTAAGTTAGAGTTTGGCTTTGATGCAGAAGGAAAAATTATATTAGCGGATGAAATTTCGCCAGATACGTGCCGGCTATGGGACATGGAAACAAACGAGAAATTTGATAAAGACGTTTTTCGGCGAGATTTAGGGAACTTAACAGATGCATATGAAATTATTTTGCAAAGATTAGGGGGATAAACAGATGTATAAAGTAAAAGTATATGTCACATTGCGCGAAAACGTATTAGATCCACAAGGAACGGCCGTGAAAGGGGCACTGCATAGCTTATCGTATCGTGAAGTGCAAGATGTCCGCATCGGCAAGTTTATGGAGCTAGTAATTGAAAAAAGCGAACGGGACATTGAGGAACTTGTCCGCGAAATGTGTGAAAAGCTACTAGCGAATACCGTCATTGAGGATTATCGTTACGACATCGAGGAGGTCGTCGTCCAGTGAAATTTGCGGTCATTGTTTTTCCAGGGTCGAACTGCGATGTCGATATGTATCATGCGATTAAAGATGAATTAGGGGAAGAAGTCGAATACGTATGGCATACAGCCGATTCGCTTGATGCATTTGATGCGATTTTATTGCCGGGCGGTTTTTCATACGGTGACTACCTTCGCTCAGGGGCGATTGCCCGTTTCTCTAACGTGATGAAAGCAATTCAACAAGCAGCGGAAGAAGGGAAGCCGATTCTTGGCGTATGCAACGGGTTTCAAATTTTATTGGAGGCAGGATTGTTGCCGGGGGCAATGCGCCGCAACAACAGCCTTAAATTCATTTGCCGACCAGTGGCATTACGTGTCGAAAATAATGAAACGATGTTTACGTCATTATATGAACAAGGAGAAGTGATTACGATCCCGATTGCCCATGGCGAAGGCAACTATTATTGCGATGAAGAAACGCTGCAAAAATTAGTGGATAATCGGCAAATTATTTTCCGCTACCACGACGAAAATCCGAACGGAAGTTTAGAAAATATTGCAGGAATTATGAATGAAACTGGAAACGTGCTTGGAATGATGCCGCATCCGGAGCGTGCAGTTGATGCGCTGCTTGGAAGTGCGGACGGATTGAAGTTGTTCCAATCGATCGTGAAATATTGGAGGGTGAAACATGTCGTTACTTCTTGAGCCAAGTCCAGCAATGATTAAAGAAGAGAAATTGTATCGGGAAATGGGATTGACGGACGAAGAGTTTGCGATGATCGAACGCATTCTCGGCCGTGTGCCAAACTATACGGAAACAGGCATTTTCTCTGTCATGTGGTCGGAACATTGCAGCTATAAAAATTCCAAGCCAGTGCTAAAAAAATTTCCGACCGACGGAGAACATGTGTTGCAAGGTCCAGGAGAAGGAGCAGGCATTGTCGATATTGGGGACGGGTTAGCGGTAGCGTTTAAAATTGAGAGCCATAACCACCCATCAGCGATTGAACCGTACCAAGGAGCAGCAACAGGAGTCGGCGGCATTATTCGCGACGTCTTTTCGATGGGGGCACGTCCAATCGCGCTATTGAATTCGCTTCGTTTTGGCGAACTAACATCGCCAAGGGTGAAATATTTGTTTGAGCACGTCGTCGCAGGGATTGCTGGTTATGGAAATTGTGTCGGCATTCCAACGGTTGGCGGTGAAGTGCAATTTGACGGAGCGTACGAAGGCAATCCGCTCGTTAACGCAATGTGTGTCGGGTTAATTCGCCACGAAGATATTCAACGCGGGGTAGCGTCCGGCGTCGGCAATACGGTAATGTATGTCGGAGCAAAAACTGGCCGTGACGGCATTCACGGAGCAACGTTTGCGTCAGAAGAATTGACCGAAGCGTCTGAGGCAAAACGTCCAGCGGTGCAAGTCGGCGACCCATTCATGGAAAAGCTATTGCTTGAAGCGTGTTTAGAAGTTGTCCACTCCGATGCGTTAGTCGGCATTCAAGATATGGGGGCGGCAGGTCTCACTAGTTCCTCAGCGGAAATGGCGAGCAAAGCTGGCGTAGGAATAGAGATGAATTTAGACCTCGTTCCACAGCGTGAACTAGGCATGACACCGTATGAAATGATGCTTTCGGAATCACAAGAACGAATGCTGCTTGTGGTGAAAAAAGGGCGAGAACAAGAAATTAGCGATTTATTTGCCAAATATGGACTAGAGGCAAAAGCGATCGGTCAAGTGACGGATGATAAAATGCTTCGCCTTTATTTTCAAGGGGAAGTCGTCGCAGAAATTCCGGTCGACGCTTTAGCCAAAGATGCGCCTGTCTATCATAAACCGTCTAGCGAGCCAGCGTATTATCGAGAATTTCAGCAAATGAACTATACTCCACACATCGAAAACTATGAAGAAACGTTGCTTGCGTTACTTGCGCAACCAACGATTGCAAGCAAAGAGTGGGTGTATGACCAATACGACTATATGGTGCGGACGAACACGGTCGTTGCACCTGGTTCGGATGCGGCAGTCGTTCGCATTCGTGGAACAAACAAAGCGTTAGCGATGACAACGGACTGCAACTCTCGCTACGTATATTTAGACCCAGAAACTGGCGGGAAAATTACCGTTGCTGAAGCGGCGCGAAACGTCGTTTGTTCAGGGGCAAAGCCACTTGCGATTACCGATTGCTTAAACTTCGGCTCCCCAGAAAAACCAGAAATTTTTTGGCAACTAGAAAAAGCGGTTGATGGCATGAGCGAAGCGTGTCGAGCGCTTGCAACTCCTGTTATTAGTGGAAACGTATCCCTTTATAATGAAACGAACGGAGAAGCGATTTATCCGACGCCGATTGTCGGCATGGTCGGGCTTATTGAAGATGTTACTCATATTACGACACAATCGTTTAAGCAAACAGGCGACATTATTTATGTCATCGGTGAAGCAGCCGAGGAGTTTGGCGGAAGCGAATTGCAAAAATGGCTAGAAGGTTGCATTTTTGGAAAAGCGCCAACCATTGACTTAGAGGTAGAAGCGGCTCGGCAAGAAGCGCTGCTTGCAGCGATTCGAGCGGGGCTCGTTGCGTCGGCGCACGATGTTGCGGAAGGTGGGCTGTCTGTAGCATTAGCGGAGTGTGTCATGAGTGCCGAAGGATTGGGAGCGAAAGTCACCATTAGCGGCGATCTCGTTGCGGAATTGTTTAGCGAAACGCAATCGCGCTTTGTCGTTTCGGTTAAAAAAGAAAACAAGGCAGCATTTGAACAGCTTGTCGAAGCAAAAGCGATTGGAGAAGTGACAGCAGACGGAACGCTTTCTATCGAAAGCGAAGCAGGTGAGACGCTCATTTCTCTTTCGGCAGAACAACT
>NZ_JAILZV010000152.1 GCF_023512315.1 Anoxybacillus sp. | reverse complement strand
ATATATTCTAATCGCTCGTCACTATTTTGCCGCAACGCAACGTATTGTTCATACGAAACGTTCGAAAAGCGAGGCAACGACACGTTCACCCCTCTTTCCTTTTCTTCCATTATACAACATGAAACGAATATAAGTCATTGCCCCCACGTTTCTGGATGTTCCCGCCAAGCGTGCAACGTCGCAAGCTCTTGTTCGGTAACGATTCCAATCCCAACCGCTGCTTCAATTAGCGTATCGTAATCGGTCAACGTATAGACAGGAATATGCTCGTCTTGAAATGCTTGTTTCCCTTTTTCTAACCCGTATGTAAAAATCGCAACGACCCCAAGCACGTCGCAGCCTGCTTCACGCAACGCCCGCACTGCGTTTAGTGAACTGCCGCCCGTTGAAATTAAATCTTCGACGACCACGACTTTTTGCCCTGCTTCGACTTTCCCTTCAATTTGCTTCCCTTTTCCGTGCCCTTTCGCTTGGCTGCGCACATAACACATCGGCAAGTTAAGACGATCGCTCGTCCATGCCGCATGCGGAATGCCTGCGGTGGCAGTGCCAGCAATGACTTCGACGTGCGGGAAATGTGTGCGAATGAGCGAAACAAGCCCTTCGGCAATCGTGTTTCGAACGACCGGATACGCTAACGTCAGCCGATTATCACAATAAATTGGCGCTTTTATCCCTGAAGCCCATGTAAATGGCGCGCTCGGGCTTAACGATACTGCCCCGATTTGCAGTAATTGAATAGCAATTTCTTTCTTCATGCTAATCCTCCATTCCATTCCCGTTGTAGCCGTTCATACGCCGCAGATGGATCAGACGCGCGCGTAATGCTTCTGCCAACAACGATAAAATTTGTCCCAAGCTTTCTTGCTTCTGCTGGAGTCACAACGCGCACTTGATCTTCTTTTGCCTCGTCGGCAAAACGAATGCCCGGTGTTACCGTCACAAATGTTTCGCCAAAGTGCTCGCGAATGAGCGGCACTTCTTTCGCCGAACAAACAACGCCATCGAGCCCGCTTTCTTTTGCAAGCTCCGCATAATGAAGCACCGTTTCTTCCATCGAGCGTGCAAGCCAAAGCTCGTCACGAAGCATTTGTTCACTTGTACTTGTCAGTTGCGTCACCGCAATGCACATTGGCCGACGCACTCCGCTCGGCGTCCCTAATTCCAACCCTTCAAGCGCTGCTTGCATCATTTGCGTGCCGCCAACCGCATGCACGTTCACTAAATCGATCCCTAGACGAGCAAGCCCTTTCATTGCCTGCTTTACCGTATTTGGAATATCATGAAGCTTTAAATCTAAAAAAAGGCGGTGCCCCTGCTCTTTCAATTCCGCAATCATTGCTGGTCCCTCTTGGTAATACAGTTCCATGCCAACTTTCACAAAGAGCGACGTGCGGGAAAACGGCCGTAAAAATTCCCTCACTTCTTGTTTCGATGAAAAATCAAGCGCCACAATAAATGGTTGATCCACCTTTTTTCCAGCTCCTTCCCGTACACTCCGAAATATGGGCAAAGCCAAGTTCGTCAAGCAATGCCGGCAGCTCGGCAATAATGTTCGGACAGACGAACGGGTCGACGAAATTTGCTGTCCCGACCGCCACAGCGCTTGCGCCAGCATAGAAAAATTCAATGACATCTTCCGCTGATTGAATGCCGCCCATACCGATGATCGGAATCGATACCGCTTGGCTCACTTCATAAATCATCCGAATCGCAATCGGTTTAATTGCTGGCCCTGATAATCCGCCAGTCCGATTCGCTAAAATGGGTTCTGCCGTTTTTATATCAATGCGCATCCCTAATAACGTATTAATCATCGTCAACCCGTCCGCCCCTGCTTCTTCTATCGCTTTCGCCATCTCGACAATGTTGGTCACATTCGGCGACAGTTTCACATATACCGGCACTTCTGACACTTCTTTTACAAGTTTTGTCAGTTCAGCCGCCACTTCCGGCACTGTTCCAAACGCAATGCCTCCTTTTTTCACATTTGGACAGGAAATGTTTAACTCAAGCGCATGAACGTTCGGCGCTTTTGAAATATGTTTGGCGACTTCTACATAATCTTCCATCGTCGAACCAGCGACATTGGCGATAATCGGCACGTCATATTGGGCTAGCCACGGAAGTTCTTCTTCCATCACTTTTTCCAAGCCGGGATTTTGCAGGCCGATCGCGTTTAACATCCCGCTTGGCGTTTCCGCTACGCGTGGGGTCGGATTGCCAAAACGAGCCTCAAGCGTCGTTGCTTTAATCATGATCGCTCCAAGCACGCTTAAATCGTAAAACTTCGCATACTCCCGCCCAAACCCGAAACAGCCAGACGCTGGCATAACCGGATTTTTTAGCGAAAGCCCAGGCAACTGTACCACTAATCGGTTCATAACACGACCTCCCCTGCTTTAAATACCGGTCCATCGCTACACACTTTTTTATACGCTGTTTCGCTGTTTGGCACGTGGCAAACGCAAGCAAAACAAGCGCCAACCCCGCAGCCCATCCGCTCTTCTAGCGACAAATATACTTCTTTCTGAGGAAATTGTTGTTCTAACGCTTTTAACATCGGTTTGGGACCGCACGCATACAATACATCGAAAGAAAGTGCTCGCTCATTGATTACATCCGTCACAAACCCTTTCGTTCCGTAAGAACCGTCGACCGTTGCCACGTACGTTTCCCCATAGGTTAAAAACTTTTGCTCATAAAAAACGACTTCTTTCGTTTGAAACCCTAGCACCGTTGTTACCGACACGCCGCTGTTAACGAATTGTTTCGCTAACTCATACAGCGGTGGAACACCGATGCCTCCCCCGACAAGTAACGCACGCTGCCCTGCTTTCGCCGCCTCTACCGGAAACCCGTTTCCGAGCGGACCGAGTACATCGATCGTTTCCCCCGGACGTTTTTTCGCAAGAAGCGTTGTTCCTGCTCCTTCTGCACGGTAAATCATCGTGCACTCGCCCGCTTCTTTGTTAATGTCGCAAAGGCTGAGCGGACGGCGCAGTAGCGGGGCATATTCTGCCACTTTTACATGAACGAATTGTCCCGGCTCGTTCATCGTCTGAACGAGCGAGCCGGATAACGTTAGTTCATAAATTTGCTTCGCCAGTTGTTCGTGACGAACGATCGTCATTTGTTCTTTCATACGTACACCTTCTTTTCCGACATCGCCGTTGTTGAAAACGTCATCGACTCTATCACGAACAGCATTGCTTTTGCCGTATCTAATGACGTTAAGCACGGAATTCCGTTTTCGACTGCTTCGCGACGAATGCGGAACCCGTCGCTTTCTGGCTGTTTGCCTTTCGTTAGCGTATTAATAACCACTTGCGCTTTTCCTTGGCGAATAATATCTAAAATATTCGGCGATTCAGAGTGAATTTTATTGACAACCGTCACCGGAATATTTGCCGTCCGTAATGTCTCTGCCGTTCCGTTCGTTGCGAGTAGCTGATAGCCGATTTCGTAAAAACGGCGCGCTAATTCGATTGCTTCTTCTTTATCTTTATCCGCAACCGTCAACAATACAGCACCGTGCGGGCGAATGTGGATGCCAGATGCTACAAGTCCTTTATAGAGCGCTTTTTCAAACGTTTGGTCCTTCCCGATGACTTCGCCGGTCGATTTCATTTCCGGTCCGAGGGAAATATCGACGTTACGCAATTTGGCAAACGAGAAAACTGGTGCTTTTACATACACCCCTTCGCTTTCCGGCTTTAATCCTGTTTCATAACCGAGATCCTTTAGCTTTGCGCCTAAAATGACTTTTGTCGCAACATTGGCCATCGGAACATCGGTAATTTTGCTTAAAAACGGAACGGTGCGGCTTGAACGCGGGTTCACTTCCAATACGTATACTTCGTTTTTGTACATGACAAACTGAATATTTAACAACCCGACAATTCGTAGTCCTCGCGCTAACTTTACAGTGTAATCGACAATTTTTTGCTGAATGTCTTTCGTTAGCGTTTGTGGCGGATAGACGGCAATCGAGTCGCCAGAATGGACGCCCGCTCGTTCAATATGTTCCATAATGCCTGGAATGAAGACATCTTCCCCGTCCGAAATCGCATCTACTTCAACTTCTTTTCCGATTAAATAGCGGTCAATTAATACCGGATGTTGTGGATTTACTTGAACGGCGTGCTCCATGTAGTGCAATAGTTCTTCTTCTTTATAGACAATTTCCATCGCGCGGCCGCCGAGGACGTAGGACGGGCGAACAAGCACCGGATAGCCGATTTCTTCGGCAATACGCACTGCTTCTCGCACCGAAAACGCCGTTTTCCCTTTCGGCTGTGGAATGCCTAGTTGCGCAAGCGTCCGTTCAAATTTATCGCGATTTTCCGCACGGTCTAAATCTTCCAACGATGTGCCGAGAATGCGCACCCCGCGCGCTGCCAACTCTGCGGCTAAATTAATCGCCGTCTGCCCGCCAAATTGCACAATGACGCCAACCGGTTGTTCTAAATCGATGACGTGCATGACATCTTCGATTGTTAACGGTTCAAAGTAAAGCTTGTCAGAAATACTAAAGTCGGTCGATACCGTCTCAGGGTTGTTATTAATAATAATTGCTTCGTATCCCGCTTCTTTAATCGCCCACACCGAATGAACTGTGGCATAGTCAAACTCAATGCCTTGTCCGATGCGAATCGGCCCAGACCCAAGCACGACGACACTTTCGCGCGGTGTAACCACCGACTCGTTTTCCTCTTCATACGTGCTGTAATAATACGGCGTTTCCGATTCAAATTCCGCCGCACACGTATCAACCATTTTGTAAACAGGGACGATGCCGGCTTGTTTGCGCATCGCGTATACATCGCGTTCGCTCATATTCCAACATCTTGCAATCGCTACGTCAGAAAAGCCTAGTTGTTTTGCTTTGCGCAACACGTCGATGTCGCCAACATGCTCACGCACCACCGTTTCATAGCGGACGATGCGGGCAATTTTTGTTAAAAAGAAGCGGTCGATGTTGCTCCATTCGTGAATTTGTTCGATAGAAATGCCGCGGCGAAGTGCTTCGGCAATGTAAAACAGCCGCTCATCGCCTGCTTTGCGAATGCGTTTTTCGATGACCTCATCCGAAACGTCGCCTTTGATGTTTAAATGATAAAGGTTCGTTTCTAATGAACGCACCGCTTTCAAGAGCGATTCTTCCAACGTCCGCCCAATGGCCATGACTTCGCCCGTCGCCTTCATTTGCGTACCGAGATGACGGTTGGCGGATTCAAATTTATCAAACGGAAAGCGCGGAATTTTTGTTACGACATAGTCAAGCGCTGGTTCGAAGCAAGCATACGTTTTTCCAGTAACAGGGTTAATCATTTCATCCAGCGTCAGCCCGACCGCAATTTTTGCGGCAAGCTTCGCGATTGGATATCCCGTCGCCTTTGATGCAAGCGCAGAAGAACGGCTAACGCGTGGATTCACCTCAATGACATAATAATGAAAACGATGCGGATCAAGCGCAAGCTGGACGTTACAACCTCCTTCAATGCCAAGCGCGCGAATAATGCGCAACGACGCATTGCGCAACAATTGATATTCACGGTCGCTTAACGTTTGGCTTGGCGCAACGACGATCGAATCGCCTGTATGAATGCCGACAGGATCGATATTTTCCATGTTACATACGACAATGGCGTTATCTTTTGAATCACGCATTACTTCATACTCAATTTCTTTATAGCCAGCAATGCTTTTTTCTAATAAACATTGGTGGACAGGGCTCATTTTTAATCCGCTCGAAACAATCTCGATTAGTTCCTCTTCGTTCGTGCAAATGCCGCCGCCTGTTCCACCGAGCGTAAACGCTGGGCGGACGATGACCGGATAGCCAATTTTCTCCACAAACGAAAACGCCTCTTCTAAGCTATGGATGATGTCACTTTCCGGAACGGGCTCGCCTAACTCGTTCATCAAAGCGCGGAACAATTCCCGGTCTTCTGCTTGTTCAATCGCTGTTAGTTTCGTTCCGAGAATTTCTACCCCGCATTCTTCAAGTATGCCCGCTTTTGCCAATTCAACCGCTAAGTTCAATCCCGTCTGGCCACCAAGCGTCGGTAAAATCGCGTCCGGGCGCTCTTTACGAATAATGCGGGAAACAAACTCTAATGTCAGCGGCTCCATATAAACTTTATCCGCGATTTCCGTATCGGTCATAATCGTCGCTGGGTTGGAGTTGACGAGAATGACTTTATAGCCTTCTTCTTTTAGCGCCAGACACGCTTGCGTTCCGGCGTAGTCAAATTCCGCAGCTTGCCCGATGACAATCGGGCCAGACCCGATGACGAGAATCGTTTCAATATCTTGACGTTTAGGCATGGACGATCTCTCCTTCTTTTTTGAACTGTTCAATCATCGCCATAAACTCATCAAATAAATGGTTCGCATCTTCCGGTCCTGGCGAAGCTTCCGGATGGTATTGCACCGTAAACGCCGGAACGTCGAGATGACGAAGCCCTTCAATCGTTCCGTCGTTCAACGCAACGTGCGTCACTTCCAAGCGGGTATGCCGCAATGACTCTACTGTCACTGTATAGCCGTGATTTTGCGATGTAATTGCTACTTTCCCTGTCGCAATGTGCTTCACTGGATGGTTGGAACCGCGGTGGCCAAATTTCATTTTTTCTGTATCCGCCCCGCAAGCGAGCGCAAACAACTGATG
>NZ_JAILZV010000151.1 GCF_023512315.1 Anoxybacillus sp. | reverse complement strand
GTATCGCATGTGGCAGAGGCATTGGAATATGCATTTTCTCAAAAATAGCGAGAACGTTACAAATATGTATCAAATTTTTTAAAAAGATTAAAAACTGTGTTATGATTGGTTTCAAACATTGGAAACTGTTTATAATGATAATTGAGGAGGTGAAAGAATGTTAAAAAGAGTTGTTCAGCTATTTTTCTTAGTAGTTGGTGGAACGCTCGGGATTATGTTCCTTCCTGAGTTGCTTGCGTTAATGAAGGTGGAACATCTTTCAATTTTAAATAATCCATACATGTTGGCGATTGTCGGGGCACTTATTTTCTTTATTATGACTTTTTGGGCGGTAGATTACGTTGTCGATGTCATTCGTTGGATGGAAGAATCGCTGGTGAGAGCGCCTGTCACAGATATTTTATTCGGTAGTTTAGGCCTTATTTTTGGTCTAGTTGTTGCTTTCTTAGTGGTTATGCCGCTAAAGGCTTTTCAGTTCCAAGTGGTGAACACGGTGTTGCCGGTTTTTTTGACGATTTTGCTTGGGTATTTAGGATTTCAAGTCGGATTTAAAAAACGCCATGAATTAATGAGTTTATTTTCGATTTCCAATCGAATGGCAAAGAAAAAAGGGAATGAAGAGGAGAATGAAAGCCAAAAAGGTCGCGCGTTAAAAATTTTAGATACAAGTGTTATTATTGATGGACGGATTGCGGACATCTGCCAGACGGGATTTTTAGAAGGAACGATTGTCATTCCGCGATTCGTATTAGAGGAACTGCAGCATATTGCCGATTCTTCCGATGTTTTAAAAAGAAACCGCGGTCGGCGTGGGTTAGATATTTTAAATCGTATTCAAAAAGAACTAGAAATGAAAGTGGAAATTTACGAAGGTGACTTCGATGATATCCAAGAAGTAGACAGCAAATTAGTAAAGCTGGCTAAATTAACATCAGGCGTCGTTGTCACTAACGATTTCAACTTAAACAAAGTGTGCGAACTGCAAAATGTGCGAGTGCTCAATATTAACGATTTAGCCAATGCGGTAAAACCAGTCGTTCTTCCTGGGGAAGAATTGAATGTTCAAGTCATTAAAGACGGCAAAGAACATAATCAAGGCGTTGCTTACTTAGACGATGGGACGATGATTGTTGTCGAGGATGGCAAAGAATATATCGGCAAACGGGTTGACGTACTCGTCACAAGCGTGTTACAAACATCTGCAGGGAGAATGATTTTTGCGAAATTAAAACTTTTGCAAAAGGCATTATAGTTAGGGGAATTTACAGATGAAATATGAAGTGGTCATTCCTGCAGCAGGGCAAGGAAAACGGATGAAGGCGGGCATTAATAAACAGTTGCTCGAACTTGGCGGTCAGCCGGTAATCGTTCGTACGCTAAAAATATTTGAACAAGACGATTGGTGTGAAGGCATTATCGTTGTTGTGAGCGAAGCGGAACGGGAACGATTTCACGAGCTATTTCAAGCATTTCAACTAAAAAAAGTGAATGCGCTCGTTATCGGTGGTGCAGAGCGGCAGCATAGCGTTTATAATGGACTTAAAGCCGTAAGTAGCGAGCTTGTTCTTATCCATGATGGTGCCCGCCCGTTCGTTACGATGGAAAAAATTCATGAATTAGTAAACGAAGCAAATGAGCACGGTGCAGCCGTTCCTGCTGTACCGATGAAAGACACCGTCAAACGAGTTCAGCAAGGATTTGTCGAGGAAACGGTGGAACGCTCTAGCTTGTGGGCAGTGCAAACTCCACAAGCTTTTCGTGTTTCGCTTATTTTAACCGCCCATGAACGTGCCAAGCAAGAAGGCTACATTGGTACAGACGATGCGAGCCTTGTAGAGCGCATCGGGGAAAAAATAAAAATCGTTGAAGGGGATTATCGCAACATTAAGCTAACAACCCCCGACGATTTATTATTTGCGGAAGCCATTTTATCGTCTAAAGGAGAAAGGTGACTACTGTATGTTTCGCATTGGACAAGGATTTGATGTTCATCAGTTCGTCGAAGGTCGTCCGTTGATTATTGGCGGCATTCATATTCCATATGAAAAAGGATTGCTCGGTCATTCGGATGCAGATGTCTTGTTGCATGCGGTGGCAGATGCTTGTTTAGGCGCAATTGGTGCGGGTGATATCGGAAAGCATTTCCCAGATACCGATCCGCAATATAAAAATGCGGATTCGGCAGTGCTTTTGCAGCACGTATGGGCACTTGTGAAAAAACAAGGGTATCGGCTTGTGAATGTTGACTGCACGATTATTGCGCAGCGACCAAAAATGGCGCCGTATATCGAACACATGAAAGAAAAAATTGCGCAACTATTGGAAAGCGACGTATCCCAAGTAAACGTGAAAGCAACGACGACGGAACGTCTCGGGTTTACCGGTCGAGAAGAAGGTATTGCTGCTCAATCCGTTGTACTACTACAAAAACAATAATCATTTTGAACTTTATGACCGAATCATTTAAAATAACAAATACACAGTACAAATTGATGGAGGTTATCGTATGTCACACGAAGTAAGGGTGCGTTATGCGCCGAGTCCGACCGGCCATTTACATATCGGCGGCGCTCGTACAGCGCTGTTTAACTACTTGTTCGCTCGCCATCATAACGGAAAATTTATTGTTCGCATTGAAGATACAGATATTGAACGGAATGTAGAAGGCGGGGAACAGTCGCAGCTAGAAAATTTAAAATGGCTTGGCATTGAATACGATGAATCGGTGGATAAAGACGGGGGATATGGCCCATATCGCCAAACGGAGCGGCTTGAGATATACCGTCAATACACAAATGAACTGTTGGAAAAAGGCTTTGCCTATAAATGTTTCTGTACGCCAGAAGAGTTAGAACAGGAACGCGAGGCGCAAAAAGCAGCGGGCATTGCGGCACCGCAATATAGCGGAAAATGCCGTTCTTTGACACAAGAACAAGTCAAGCAGCTTGAAGCGGAAGGGAAACCGTATACGATTCGCATCAAAGTGCCGGAAGGAAAAGTGTATGAGTTTGAGGACATGGTACGCGGTCGTGTTTCGTTTGAGTCAAAAGATATCGGTGACTGGGTCATTGTGAAAGCGAACGGCATCCCAACGTATAACTTTGCGGTCGTCATCGATGACCATCTAATGAAGATTACGCACGTATTTCGTGGGGAAGAACATTTATCCAATACACCAAAGCAGCTAATGATTTATGACTATTTTGGTTGGGAAGCGCCGCAATATGCGCATTTGACGCTGATTGTCAACGAAAACCGGAAAAAATTATCGAAGCGCGATGAATCGATTATTCAGTTTGTATCGCAATACAAAGAGCTTGGGTATTTGCCAGAAGCGATGTTTAATTTCTTCGCTTTATTAGGGTGGTCGCCAGAAGGGGAAGAAGAAATTTTTACAAAAGAAGAGCTTATTCGCATTTTCGATGTTTCGCGTTTATCTAAATCTCCATCGATGTTTGATAAACAAAAGTTAACATGGATGAATAACCAATATATTAAAAAACTTGATTTAGACCGGCTTGTCCAATTGTCGCTCCCACATTTAGTGAAAGCAGGGCGGTTGCCGGAAACAATGAGCGAAGAACAGAAAGAATGGGTTCGCCATTTAATTGCGCTCTATCAAGAACAAATGAGTTACGGTGCTGAAATTGTCGAATTGTCCGAGTTGTTCTTTAAAGAAGAAGTTGAGTATAATGAGGAAGCAAGGGAAGTGCTTTCTGAAGAACAAGTGCCAGATGTGCTTCATGCCTTTTTAGAAGAAGTAAAAAAACTCCCGTCATTTACGGCGGATGAAGTGAAGGCAGCGATTAAATCGGTACAAAAAACAACGGGACAAAAGGGGAAAAAGCTGTTTATGCCGATTCGGGTAGCGACAACTGGACAAACGCACGGACCAGAGCTACCGTTAGCCATTCAGTTGCTTGGCAAGGAAAAAGTGATTCAACGTTTAGAAACAGCGATTCAGTCAATAAGTGAAAGCGTTGACGAGGAGAAGTAAAAAACATTGGCATGACAGAGAGGGTCACCTTGGCTGGAAGTGGCTTATGTCCGATGTTTTTGAAATGCCCCTCGGAGCCTCCTTTCGAACCAGAGACGTTCTGTAGTAGAGTGGAGCGGATTCTCTTCCGTTATAAGAGCAAAGGGAGCTACCGTATTGGTTGGCTAAACAGAGTGGAACCGCGCAACGAAGCGTCTCTGTGTCATTGTACACAGCGGCGCTTTTCTTTTTGCAAGATAACAAAGGGGGGAACGATTGTGTGGAAAACATTAAAAGAAGACATTGAAGTTATTTTTGAGCAAGACCCAGCGGCTAGAAGCTATTTAGAAGTAATTTTAACGTATTCTGGGCTTCATGCGATTTGGGCGCATCGAATTGCCCATGCGTTTTATAAACGAAAATTTTATTTTATCGCGCGCTTTATTTCGCAAGTTAGCCGGTTTTTCACCGGCATCGAAATTCATCCAGGTGCAAAAATTGGTCGACGTTTTTTCATCGATCATGGCATGGGGGTCGTCATTGGCGAAACGTGCGAAATTGGCGATAACGTCACCGTATACCAAGGAGTTACGCTAGGCGGAACAGGAAAAGAAAAAGGAAAGCGTCATCCGACGATTAAAGACAACTGCTTAATCGCTACGGGGGCAAAAGTGCTTGGATCCATTACGATTGGCGAAAACTCGAAAATTGGTGCAGGCTCGGTCGTATTAAAAGATGTTCCACCAAACTCGACCGTTGTCGGCATTCCAGGAAAAGTCGTTGTGCGTAACGGGGTAAAAGTAAAAGATTTGAATCATACGGATTTACCAGATCCAATTGCCGATCGATTGAAAGAATTGGAAGAAGAACTAGCCAACTTACGAACAGAATTGCAACAATTAAAAGAAGGGAAGAAAAATCATGAGCATTCAGCTTTATAATACGCTCACACGAAAAAAGGAACGATTTGAACCGCTTGAACCGAATAAAGTGAAAATGTATGTGTGTGGTCCAACGGTGTACAATTATATTCATATTGGCAACGCCCGTCCCGCAATTGTGTTTGACACGATTCGTCGCTATTTAGAATTTCGCGGCTATGACGTGCAGTACGTCTCTAACTTTACAGATGTAGACGATAAGCTTATTAGGGCAGCGCGGGAATTAGGCGAAGACGTTCCAACGATCGCTGAACGTTTTATTGCCGCGTATTTTGAAGATATTGCTGCACTAGGATGCAAAAGGGCAAACGTTCATCCGCGCGTTACAGAAAATATTGATATTATTATTGAGTTTATTGAACAGCTTATCGAAAAAGGGTATGCGTACGAAGTAGATGGGGACGTATATTATAAAACGAGAAATTTTGCGGACTACGGAAAGCTATCGCATCAATCTATTGACGAACTGCGTGCTGGTGCGCGTATTGAAATTGGCGAAAAAAAGCAAGATCCGTTAGACTTTGCACTATGGAAAGCAGCGAAAGAAGGAGAAATTGCGTGGGATAGTCCATGGGGCAAGGGGCGTCCAGGCTGGCATATCGAATGCTCGGCAATGGCACGAAAATATTTAGGCGATACGATCGATATTCATGCCGGTGGCCAGGATTTAACATTTCCACATCACGAAAACGAAATTGCGCAATCGGAAGCATTGACAGGGAAAACATTCGCAAAATATTGGCTGCATAACGGGTACATTAATATTAACAACGAAAAAATGTCCAAATCGCTTGGCAATTTTGTTCTTGTGCATGATATTGTGAAACAAATTGATCCACAAGTGTTGCGCTTTTTCATGCTATCTGTTCATTATCGCCATCCAATTAACTATAGCGAAGAACTATTAGAAAGCACGAAAAACGGGTTGGAGCGATTAAAAACAGCGTATACGAATTTAAAACATCGCCTTGCCAGCAGCAGCAATTTAACGGATCACGATGAACAATGGCTAGCAAGAATAGACGAATGTCGTGCTGCTTTTATTCGTGAAATGGACGATGATTTTAATACAGCAAATGCAATCGCTGCGCTATTTGAACTGGCTAAACATGCGAATGTATATTTGCTCGAGAAAAATACAGCGGAAACGGTCATTCGCGCCTTTTTGCAGACGTTTGAACAGTTGTTGGATGTATTAGGAATTTCTTTCAAAGAAGAGCTATTGCTCGATGAGGAAATCGAAGCGCTCATTCACCAGCGGAACGAAGCGCGAAAGAACCGGAACTTTGCCTTGGCTGACAAAATTCGCGATGAATTAAAAGCGAAAAACATTGTTTTAGAAGATACACCGCAAGGGACAAGATGGAAAAGAGGATAAATGCCGATGAATTTCTCGTCAGTTAAAGATGCCAAACAATTAAACGGTCTTGCGCTTGCTTACATCGGGGATGCCGTATACGAACTATATGTACGGCATCGCCTCCTTTCGAAAGGAAGCGTTAAACCAAACGAGCTGCATCGTCAAGCGATTCGCTATGTTTCTGCAAAAGCGCAGGCGCATATCGTGTTAACATTATTAGAACGCGCCGTATTGACGGAAGAAGAGCAAGCCGTTATTCGTCGCGGCCGCAACACTAAATCGACGACAGTACCGAAAAATACAGATGTACAGACGTACCGGTATAGCACAGCATTTGAAGCATTAATCGGCTATCATTTCCTGGGAAATAATGAAGGGCGAATGGAAGAGTTAATCGCCTATTCGTTTGACATTGTCGAAAGCCAAGAAAGGAAGTTGTAACAATGGACTTGATTATCGGAAAAAA
>NZ_JAILZV010000150.1 GCF_023512315.1 Anoxybacillus sp. | reverse complement strand
CTTACCCACGCAGAACCAAGCCATGCTTGGTTCGAGAGCCTCCTCGGTGGGGCTTGTGCGCTCTTCGCCGATAGGCGAGCGCTTTGCGCTTTTCTTATATGTACCATAGCAAAAAACACACCTTCTATCAAGCATAGTTCATATAGAAATGGGGAGAAACGAGTGAAAAAGAATGGGATGTTTTCCGGAATTGTGCTGATTGGCCTAGGGTTGTACTTTTTCGCGAGTCAATTTTCGCTTCCTTTTTTGAAATTTTTCCAAGGATGGCCAGCATTGTTCGTCATTTTTGGGGTCGCTTTGCTCGGACAAGCGTACTCTGCCCGCGAATACCAACATATTTTTTCCGGAATTGTGCTGTTTGGTTTTGGTATTCATTTCCTGTTGGTACAATTATGGAAAAGCTGGCCAAACGAAATGGGTGTCTTATTTTTCATCGTCGCTCTCGCGTTTTTGCTCAGTTCGCGGAAAATGAAGACCGGGCTGATGCAAGGCATGCTGTTTTTTGCACTATCGTTTGTCATGCTATTTTCCGAACGATTCACTCCCGCCTTTCATATGATTGAAACGAGCATTTCTTTCCTCTGGAAATTTTGGCCGCTCGCCTTCATTTTGTTCGGTGTATACATATTATGGACGAAAAAGAAGTAGTTGATACAAAAACACCAGCCTCATGACTGGTGTTTTTCGTTACATCATCCGCTGCAATACGTTCCACGCTTCGTCCTTTCCTTGTCCTGTTTCGGCAGAAAAAAGAATAAGTTCGTCTTCTGACGTCATGTGTAACGTTTCGCGGACAATTTTTTGATGGTTTTGCCATTTTCCTTTCGGTACTTTATCCGCTTTTGTTGCGACGACAATCGTCGGGATGCGGTAATGCTTGAAAAATTCGTACATCATACAATCGTCTTTCGTCGGCGGATGGCGTAAATCGACAACGAGCACCGCTGCTTTTAGCTGCTTTCTCGTCGTGAAATACGTCTCCATCATTTTTCCCCATGCTTGCCGCTCTTGTTTGGACACTTTGGCAAATCCGTAGCCTGGGACATCGACAAAATAAAACGATTCATTGATGAGATAAAAATTTAATGTTTGCGTTTTTCCTGGTTTGGATGATGTACGCGCTAAGTTTTTCCGATTCACCATTTTATTAATGAACGATGATTTACCGACGTTCGACCGCCCAGCGAGCGCAAACTCTGGGCGGTCGCCTTCCGGATATTGTTCCGGTTTGACGGCACTGATCGTAATTTCTGCTGCAGTAATTTTCATTCTTTTTCCCCTACCAATGCATGTTGTAACACTTCATCTAAATGTGAAACAAGAATAAATTGTACATCTTTTTTGACGGTTTCTGGAATGTCTTCTAAGTCTTTTTCGTTTTCTTTCGGCAAAATGATTGTTTTCAATCCTGCGCGATGTGCGCTTAACGTTTTTTCTTTTACGCCGCCAATCGGCAATACGCGGCCGCGCAGCGTAATCTCTCCCGTCATGCCAACAAATCGGCTGACTGGTCGCCCAGTTAACGCAGAAATAAGCGCGGTCGCCATCGTAATGCCTGCGGACGGACCGTCTTTCGGAATGGCGCCTTCTGGAACGTGAATGTGGATATCATATTTTTCATAAAAGTCTGGTTCAATTCCAAGGTCTTCCGCACGGGAACGAACGTAGCTAAACGCTGCCTGCGCTGACTCTTTCATCACGTCCCCTAATTTCCCAGTAAGCACTAATTTTCCTTTCCCTGGCGATAACGATACCTCAATCGAGAGCGTATCGCCGCCAAACGGCGTGTACGCAAGCCCTGTCGCCACCCCGATTTGGTCTTGCAACTCTGCTTGCCCGTAGCGATATTTTCGTTTGCCTAAAAACTCTTCGACATTTTTTTCCGTGACGACAATGCGTTTTTTCTCTTCTGATACGAGCAAACGAGCGGCTTTGCGGCAAATGGATGCCAGTTGCCGCTCCAATTCGCGCACCCCAGCTTCGCGCGTATAATAGCGAATAATGTGCTTCATCGCCTCATCGCGCATTTGCAAACTTGCTTTTTTCAAACCGTGCTCGGTCATTTGTTTTGGTAATAAATGCTGCTTAGCAATATGCAATTTTTCCACTTCGGTATAGCCAGAAATCGTAATAATCTCCATCCGGTCTAGCAGCGGGCGCGGAATCGTCGCCAAGTTGTTCGCAGTAGCAATAAACATCACTTTCGATAAATCGTACGGCTCTTCAATATAATGGTCGCTAAACGCATAGTTTTGCTCTGGGTCGAGCACTTCTAAAAGTGCTGCGGACGGGTCGCCGCGAAAATCGTTCGACATTTTATCAATCTCATCGAGCAAAAATACTGGGTTAATCGTGCCCGCTTTTTTCATTCCTTGAATGATTCGTCCTGGCATCGCTCCGACATAGGTTCGGCGATGACCACGAATTTCGGATTCGTCACGCACCCCGCCTAACGATACGCGGACAAAATTCCGATTGAGCGATTTGGCAATCGAGCGGGCAAGCGACGTTTTTCCGACCCCCGGGGGACCAGCAAGGCAAAGAATCGGGCCTTTGAGCGACTTCGTTAGCTGCTGAACCGCTAAATATTCGAGCACGCGTTCTTTCACTTTTTCTAGCCCATAATGTTCTTCGTGCAAAATCGCTTCTGCCCGTTTAATATCATGAATGTCTTCCGTTTGTTTCGTCCACGGCAACGCCAACAACCAATCGAGATAATTGCGGATAACGGCGCTTTCGGCAGAAGTTGCCGGCACTTTTTCATAGCGGTCTAGTTCTTTTAACGCGGTCGCTTTGACATGTTCCGGCATGCCAGCAGCTTCAATTTTTTCTTTCAATGTTTCAATTTCGCCAGTTTTTCCTTCTTTTTCGCCTAATTCTTTTTGAATGGCCTTCATTTGTTCCCGCAAATAATATTCTTTTTGCGTCCGCTCCATCGATTGTTTTACGCGCATACTAATTTTTTTCTCTAGCTGTAGCACTTCTTTTTCGTTATGGAGAATTTGAATAATTTTATGCACCCGTTCTTTTATATCGACCGTTTCTAATATTTCTTGCTTCCCTTCCAATTTTAACGGCAAATGGGAAGCGATAATATCCGCCATCCGTCCTGGTTCATCAATATCGGCGATGGAGGCGAAAATATCGTTCGATAATTTTTTGGATAAATGTATGTATTGCTCAAAATATTCGAGCATCGTCCGCTTTAACGCTTCATCTTCTAAATCTTTCGTCGCTCGGTCTGCGAATATTTCTGCTTTTACTATAAAACACGGTTCGTCCTCTACCGTTGCCACCATTTTTGCGCGCGCAATTCCTTCGACTAATACACGAAACGTCCCGTTCGGGAGCTTTAGCAGTTGTTTAACACGCGCTAACGTTCCCATTTCGTATAAATCTTCGACATCCGGTTCATCGATGGAAACATCTTTTTGCGATGTGAGTAGCACTGTATGATCTTCAACCATCGCTTTTTCCAATGCTTGAATCGATTTTTCCCGACCAACGTCTAAATGCAGCACCATCGTTGGAAATACGAGCAATCCTCGTAACGGGAGGAGAGGGACAGTCATCTCTTTTTTTCTCGCCATCGCGAGCACCTCCATACTTCATCTTCTATTCGTCTATTGTATAGTACCCTTGTCTGTTTGTAAAATTCTACGATATTTTTAGGCAAACGAAAAAGCGACTTCGGCGCAAATAATCGCCGAAGTCAAACGTTACACGAGCTTTGTTTTTGAGTGATCGGAAGTTGCGGGAATCGCTTCGTGTGTATCTTGCGGAAACACGACCGCCAGCACTTCGTCTAGACGTTCGACAGGGATAACGTCAACTCCTTGGATGCTACGTAACATCGATTGCATGTTTTCGGCAGGAACTAGCACTTTTTTCACTCCTGCTTGTTTGGCTGCTTTGACTTTTGGAAAGACACCACCGACTGGTTTAACGTATCCGTGAATGCTAATTTCTCCAGTCATCGCAATTGTCCGATCTACTGGCAGGCGGTAAACGGCCGAATAAATGCCAACAGCCATCGCAATTCCTGCCGACGGTCCATCGACCGGCACTCCGCCTGGAAAATTGACATGAATATCGAAATCATCCGCCGGAACGCCCATTGCTCGCAAAGCGGTGATCACATTTTCAATCGAGCCGCGCGCCATGCTTTTACGACGAATCGACTTTTCGCCGCTGCCGATGCTTTCTTCTTCGACAATTCCGGTAATGGTTACTGTGCCTTTTTCTTTTGCCGGTAATGCAGTTACTTCGATTTCAAGCAGTGCCCCTATGTTCGGTCCGTACACCGCTAACCCGTTGACTACACCGATAAGGGAGGCGTCATGCACTCTCTTTTCGTGGCGTGGCGATAATTGGCTCGAATGAATAACCCATTCAATGTCTTCGTCGCGAATCGTATCCCGCTTTTCAGAAATGGCAAGACCTGCAGCGATTTGGATTAAGTTAACCACTTCCCGTCCATTTCGCGCATAGGAAGCAAGTGTACGAATGCCATTTTCCGACACATTTAACTTCACTTTTTCCGCTGCTTTCCGCGCAATGTGAGCAATTTCATCTTGGTCAAGTTCGCGGAAAAATACTTCTAAACAACGGGAACGAATCGCTGGCGGAATTTCGTTTGGTGTTCTTGTCGTTGCTCCGACGAGCCGGAAATCTGCTGGAAGACCGTTTTGAAAAATATCGTGAATGTGCGTTGGGATTTGCGGATTTTCTTCGCTGTAATAGGCGCTTTCAAAAAACACTTTTCGGTCTTCCAATACTTTTAATAGTTTGTTCATTTGAATCGGATGCAATTCCCCAATTTCATCAATGAACAGTACCCCGCCATGCGCGTGGGTAACTGCTCCTTGTTTTGGTTGCGGAATACCGGCTTGCCCCATTGCTCCTGCTCCTTGGTAAATAGGGTCGTGAACCGAACCGATGAGCGGGTCGGCGATGCCGCGCTCATCAAAGCGCGCCGTCGTCGCATCTAGTTCGACAAAGACCGCGTTCTTTTTAAATGGAGATAGCGGATTTTTTTTCGCCTCTTCTAAAACGAGGCGCGCAGCAGCTGTTTTTCCGACGCCTGGAGGTCCGTAAATGATGACATGTTGCGGATTTGGGCCGCATAATGCTGCCTTTAACGCTTTAATCCCGTCCTCTTGTCCGACGATGTCGGCGAAATGCTTCGGCCTTACTTTCTCTGCAAGCGGCTCCGTCAACGAAATGGCGCGCAGCTTACGCAACTGTTCCATTTCTTTGCGCGATTCTTTATCGATCGATACTTTTTGTACCCGTTGGTTTTTTAATAAATTCCAAAAATAAAGCCCGATGATAATCCCAAAAAACAACTGTACCACTAATGCGATATTCGTCCAGTTCATCAACTCGTCTCCTCCTGCATCCAATATGTAGTACATATAGTATCTCCGTCAAAACGCAGGAATAAACAAAAAGAGACTGCCTTCTTTTCAAGACAGTCTCTCGCAAGTCGTTTCTGTTTTTCGGTGGCTAGTTGCGGCTCTTAGCGCTCTTATGCCAAGCACCCTTCCCTCCATCAAAGCAAAAAGCGCTTCTCGTCGGAAGAACACTTGGCTGCACCAAGAACCGTTCTCCACTTTTCATTATCACGCGGAAGTTTTTCGTTCATGCTCGACGATTGTTCCGTCGTGGCGAATGAGTTTTGGCGGTTGCTTGCCGCGGACGGTTTCTGCTGTGATAATGCATTTTTGCACATCTTCCCGCGATGGGAGTTCGAACATGACATCAAGCATAATCCCTTCGATAATGGAACGCAGACCGCGCGCCCCTGTTTTGCGCTCAATCGCTTTTTTCGCAATCTCGCGCAATGCCCCTTCTTCAAATTCGAGTTCGACATCGTCTAGCTCGAGCATTTTTTGATATTGCTTGACAATCGCGTTTTTCGGTTTCGTTAAAATATCAATCAGCGCCTGCTCATCAAGCGGTTCTAACGTTGTAATGACTGGAAGGCGACCGACAAATTCCGGAATTAACCCGAATTTCAATAAATCTTCCGGCAATACTTTCGATAGCAAGTTCTTTTCATCAACGTCCGTTTGTTGCGTTTCTGCGCCAAACCCGATGACTTTCTTTCCTAGCCGGCGTTTAATAATCGGCTCAATACCGTCAAACGCTCCACCGCAAATAAATAAAATGTTTGTTGTGTCAATTTGAATAAATTCTTGGTGCGGATGTTTCCGTCCACCTTGTGGCGGAACGCTCGCAATTGTCCCTTCTAAAATTTTCAATAGCGCTTGTTGAACACCTTCGCCAGATACGTCGCGCGTAATCGACGGGTTTTCCGATTTGCGGGCGATTTTATCAATTTCGTCAATATAAATAATCCCTTTTTCTGCTCGTTCCACATCATAGTCTGCCGCTTGGATTAGTTTTAACAAAATGTTCTCGACGTCTTCTCCAACGTATCCTGCTTCTGTTAACGACGTCGCATCCGCAATAGCAAACGGGACATTTAAAATGCGCGCTAACGTTTGGGCTAATAACGTTTTCCCGCTCCCTGTCGGTCCAATCATTAAAATGTTGCTTTTGGATAGCTCCACATCATCGATTTTGCTGTTGGAATTAATCCGCTTGTAATGGTTGTATACCGCTACGGCAAGTGATTTTTTCGCTTCGTCTTGACCAATGACGTACTCATCTAAAATTTCGCGAATTTCTTTTGGTTTCGGTACGTCTTTAAACTCAAACTCCTCTTCATTTCCAAGTTCTTCCTCGACAATCTCGGTGCACAATTCAATGCACTCATCGCATATGTATACCCCAGGACCTGCTACTAA
>NZ_JAILZV010000015.1 GCF_023512315.1 Anoxybacillus sp. | reverse complement strand
GCGTTCATCCTCCATTATGGGAGGAGAGGGGGATTTTCATGCGTGGGTGGTGAGCAAAACTTGCTCATGGATGTTTTTTATGGACAAGAAACGTTCCCTTTTCTGTTGCGTTTCCTATTGATATTATAGTAGTATGAACTTATCATATGATACGTGTCTCCTTCGGCAAGGGAGGGAATAGAATGGGGAAGCAAGAGTGGTATTTAGAATATGAAATCCATATTAATCGTCCAGGGTTGTTAGGGGATATTTCGTCGCTACTAGGGATGTTGTCCATTAATATTGTCACGATTAACGGCGTTCATGATTCCCGCCGCGGGATGTTGTTGCGCTGCGACAATAACGAGCAAATAGAGCGACTTGCATCGATTTTACGAACAATGGATAACATAACCATTACAAAGCTAAGACAGCCAAAGTTGCTCGACCGTTTAGCGGTACGGCACGGTCGCTACATCCAGCGCGATGCGGACGATAAAAAGACGTTTCGGTTTGTCCGGGATGAACTTGGGCTTTTAGTCGATTTTATGGCAGAGATTTTTAAGCAAGAGGGGCATAAGCTCGTCGGGATTCGCGGCATGCCGCGCGTCGGGAAGACGGAATCGATTGTTGCTGCGAGCGTTTGTGCAAATAAACGATGGCTTTTTGTTTCATCGACGCTTATTAAACAGACCGTTCGTAGCCAGCTCATTGAAGACGAATATAGCGAAAATAATATTTTTATTATTGACGGAATCGTTTCGACGCGCCGCGCCAATGAACGGCATTGGCAGCTCATTCGCGAATTGATGCGCTTAGAAGCAACAAAAGTCGTCGAGCATCCGGATATTTTTGTGCGCCATACCGAGTATACGCTTGATGATTTTGACTATATTATTGAACTACGCAACGATCCATCTGAAGAAATTACATACGACGTCGTCGAGCAACAATCGTTATTTTCGCCTGACGGATTTTCAGGGTTTGACTTTTAACAAAATGGAAGGTGTTATCGTTGACAGAGCTAGGGAAACGGTTAAAAGAGGCGAGAGAAGCGAAAAAAATCAGTTTGGATGAACTGCAACAACTAACGAAAATTCAAAAGCGCTATTTAATCGGCATTGAAGAAGGGAATTACGCCATCATGCCGGGGAACTTTTACGTGCGCGCATTTATTAAACAGTACGCAGAAGCAGTAGGGCTAGATGCCGAGGAAATTTTTCATGAATATGCGCACGAAATTCCGGCGACGCAGCACGATGAATTACCGGAACAGCTCTCCCGTGTCAAAAGTCGGCAACAACTAACGACGAAATATGATAAGTGGCTTGCTTTGTTGCCAAAAGTGTTGGTCGCTGTCGCTCTTGTTGGTGTGGCAGTGATGGTTTGGGTGTTCTTGCAAAGCCGAAGCGCTACCGAAGAGCCGAAGCCACAGGCAACGAATCACCCGACGGAAGTAGAGCAGCCGAAAAATTCTCCGCTGGAAAAAGCGGCACAGAAACAAAAACAACAGAAGAAGGAAAAGGAAAAAACAAAAGAAGAAACGAAGCCAACCGAATCGCCTGCGACGACGTTTACGGTAACCGAAACAAAAGGAAATACGGCGACGATGGAAGTGACTGCTAGCCAATTCCAACTAGAACTTACGTCAAAAGGCGCTTCGTGGGTGGAAGTGTTGAACGGGAAAGGCCATTCGTTTTACAAAGGAACGTTGCAAAATGGACAAACCCAATCGTTTGATTTAACATCAGAAACGGAAGTGTTCGTAAAAATCGGGCGGACGTTGGATGTAGAAATAAAAGTGAACGGACAGCCGTTTACATATCCGATAGATCCGAGCAAAGTAGTATACCAAAAACTGAAGTTTATCGTGAAAAAGTCGTAAGTCATCTACTTGTTTAGATGACTTTTACACGTTTGACAGCGGAGGTATTCATAGTGAATTTGCCAAATAAAATTACAGTAGCGCGTATTTTGCTTATTCCACTTTTCTTACTCGTAATGGTGCTCCCGTTTGATTGGGGGACGGTAAGCATAGGGGCGGAATCTATTCCGGTCACGCATCTTGTCGGTGCGGCGATCTTTATTATTGCATCGGCGACCGATTGGATTGACGGGTATTATGCACGAAAATATCAGCTTGTGACCAATTTAGGAAAATTTTTAGATCCACTTGCGGATAAGTTGCTCGTATCGGCAGCGCTCATTGTGCTTGTTGAGCTGCATTATGCGCCAGCATGGATGGTCATTGTCATTATTAGCCGCGAGTTTGCGGTGACAGGTCTTCGCCTTGTATTGGCGGGCGAAGGGGAAGTAGTGGCAGCGAACATGCTTGGGAAAATTAAGACGTGGACGCAAATTGTTGCGATTTCCGCGCTATTGCTTCACAATTGGCCGTTTGCTTTCGTTTCGTTCCCATTTGCCGATGTAGCACTATGGGTAGCGGTCATTTTTACGATTTGGTCAGGATGGGATTATTTTGCCAAAAACAAACACGCGTTTTTGCATTCGAAATAAAAGGGGATGGCGTTTATGAACGCGGAATTGATTGCGGTTGGCTCCGAACTGTTGCTTGGGCAAATTGCGAATACGAACGCGCAATTTTTATCGCAGCAACTAGCGGAGTTGGGGATTAACGTTTATTTTCATACGGTGGTCGGCGACAACGCCGAGCGGCTAGAACAAGCGGTAACGATCGCGCAAACTCGGGCGGATATAATTATTTTTACCGGCGGGCTCGGTCCGACGAAAGATGACTTGACGAAGGAGACAATTGCACGCATCGTAAAGCGGGAGCTTGTAACCGATGAAGAAGCGCTTCGTTCCATTGAAGCATATTACGCGCGCACAAAGCGGACGATGACGGAAAACAATAAAAAGCAGGCGCTTGTGCTAAGCGGTTCGGTCGTATTGAAAAACGATTATGGAATGGCGCCAGGAATGGCGTTAACCGTAGACGGCATTACGTATATGTTGCTTCCCGGCCCACCAAAAGAAATGCACCCGATGTTTATTCGATATGCTCGCCCATTTTTGCTTGGAAAGCTAAAGCAGCATGAGCGCATTGAGTCGCGCGTGCTGCGCTTTTTTGGTATCGGGGAATCACAGCTAGAAACGGAAATTGAAGATTTGCTTGAGCAGCAATCAAACCCAACGATTGCGCCGTTAGCCGGCGATGGGGAAGTGACGTTGCGGCTAACAGCGAAGCATGCGTCCGCTACCGAAGCGAAAAAGCTGCTAGATGAAACAGAACAGGCGATTGTTAAGCGTGTCGGTCGCTATGTATATGGCTATAACGAAGATACGCTGTTTACGAAACTGTTGGAACAATTAAACGCGCACAAAAAGACGATCGCAGCGGCAGAAAGCTTAACAGGCGGGCGATTTACCGCTGAATTGACGGCAATCCCTGGCGCCTCGAAAGCGGTGAAAGGCGGGGTTGTTTGTTATACAAACGAAGTAAAAGAACGAGTGTTGTTCATCCCTTCTGAAGTGTTGGAAACAGCGGGGGCTGTCAGTGAGCAATGCGCCAAGCTTCTCGCAGAGCATGTGCGCAACGTTTGCCAAGCAGACATCGGCATTAGCTTTACCGGCGTGGCAGGACCAGAACCGCTCGAAGGAAAGCAAGCGGGAACAGTATACATTGGTATCGCTGATGGACGGAAAACGGAGGTACATTCTTTATCGCTTGCTGGCGACCGCGAAACGATTCGTACACGTGCGATTAAATATGGTTGTTTTGCCGTGCTGAAGCGATTAGCTGCCTTATAGGCAGCTTTTTTTCCAACAAAAAACGAATAAACGTTCGATTTTTTTCTTGGCAAAGGCGAGAAAACGCGATATAGTAGTAGGTAGTAACCGATTAAGGAGGAATAGAAAATGAATCAAGACCGCCAAGCGGCCTTGGAACAGGCGCTGAAGCAAATTGAAAAGCAGTTTGGCAAAGGCTCGATTATGAAATTAGGGGAGCAAGCTGAACGGCAAATTTCGACCATCTCAAGCGGCTCGCTTGCACTCGATATCGCGTTAGGTGTAGGAGGCTATCCACGCGGACGAATCATTGAAATTTATGGACCAGAATCTTCAGGGAAAACAACCGTTGCCCTGCATGCGATTGCCGAAGTACAAAGACAAGGTGGCCAAGCAGCGTTCATCGATGCGGAGCATGCCTTAGATCCAATATATGCGAAAAATTTAGGTGTCAATATTGACGAATTGCTTCTTTCTCAACCGGACACAGGAGAGCAGGCGCTTGAAATTGCAGAAGCACTTGTCAGAAGCGGTGCAGTAGATATTATCGTTATTGACTCGGTGGCGGCGCTTGTTCCGAAAGCGGAAATCGAAGGAGATATGGGCGATTCTCATGTCGGCTTGCAAGCTCGTTTAATGTCACAAGCGTTGCGGAAGCTATCTGGCGCGATCAACAAATCGAAAACAATCGCTATTTTTATTAACCAAATTCGCGAAAAAGTCGGAGTGATGTTTGGAAATCCGGAAACAACTCCTGGGGGTCGCGCGCTCAAGTTTTATGCGTCGGTTCGTTTAGAAGTGCGCCGTGCGGAACAAATCAAACAAGGCAATGACATGGTCGGAAACAAAACGAAAATTAAAGTCGTGAAAAATAAAGTTGCTCCTCCGTTTAAAACTGCCGATGTCGATATTATGTATGGCGAAGGAATTTCCCGTGAGGGCGAAATTATTGATATGGGTTCGGAACTCGACATCATTCAAAAGAGCGGTTCATGGTATTCGTATAAAGACGAACGCCTTGGCCAAGGGCGTGAAAATGCGAAACAGTTCTTAAAAGAAAATCCACAAATTGCTGAAGAAATCGCCAAGGAAATTCGCAATCATTACGGCGTAGATGCAGCGCGTGCAGCAAGCACAGCAGCCGACGAGCAAGACGAGCTCGATTTTTTTGAAGAATAAAGAGCATGAGAACAGACCGCAAAAAAATGTGGTCTGTTCTTATTTTTTCAACATTCTGTCATATTGTAACGCTTATTATCTTGACAATAAATGTTACCACCTTTAAAATGAACATGTATATTTTTCTAAAAATGAAGGTCCGGGCTTCATTTTTCCTTGTGAAGATGAAGCAGATTGAATCGGGCGTACGGAGCGGGAGCGCTTGTTGTTTTGCTGAACGTTTTAACGCTATAAGCAAAAACAAAAGCCTTTGCGCTGTATGTGGAAATGGTGACGATTGCCGACATTCATGAAGCAACAAACAAGTTTATAGCAAGAGGAGGTGAAAAGTATGGGTGTTAACATAATCATCTCCGCTTTGCTTAGTCTAGTCGTCGGTGCAGTTGTTGGCTTTTTTGTTCGTAAATCGATTGCAGAAGCGAAAATTGGTGGTGCCCAAGTGGCAGCTAACCAAATTCTTGAAGAAGCAAAACGGGAAGCAGACGCACTAAAAAAAGAAGCGCTTCTTGAGGCGAAAGATGAGATTCATAAACTTCGGACAGAAGCGGAGCGCGATATCCGTGACCGCCGTAGCGAACTGCAAAAACAAGAAAATCGGTTATTGCAAAAAGAAGAGAATCTCGACCGAAAAGACGAGGCGTTGAATAAACGCGAGGCGCTTTTAGAGAAAAAAGAAGAAACGCTTAACAAAAGACAACAGCATATTGAAGAGATGGAAAGCAAAGTGGAAGAGCTCGTTCAACAAGAGCAAGCAGAACTAGAGCGCATTTCTAGCTTAACGCGTGAAGCAGCGCGCCAAATTATTTTAGAGCGCGTGGAAAAAGAGCTTTCGCACGAAATTGCGATGATGATTAAAGAAGCAGAAACACGCGCGAAAGAAGAAGCAGATAAGAAAGCGAAAGAAATTTTATCGCTAGCGATTCAGCGTTGTGCGGCAGACCACGTAGCAGAAACGACCGTATCGGTTGTCAACTTGCCAAACGACGAAATGAAAGGCCGCATCATTGGCCGCGAAGGCCGCAACATTCGCACGCTAGAAACGCTAACGGGAATCGATTTAATTATCGATGACACCCCAGAGGCAGTGATTTTATCCGGCTTCGACCCAATTCGTCGCGAAACGGCTAGACTTGCTTTAGATAAGCTTGTTCAAGACGGACGCATTCATCCAGCACGAATCGAAGAAATGGTGGAAAAAGCAAGACGCGAAGTGGATGAACATATTCGCGAAGTCGGAGAACAGACGACGTTTGAAGTAGGCGTGCACGGCTTGCATCCGGATTTAATTAAAATTTTAGGACGTTTGAAGTTCCGGACAAGCTACGGGCAAAACGTGCTAAAACATTCGATGGAAGTGGCATTTCTTGCTGGCTTGATGGCGGCAGAACTTGGAGAAGACGAAATGCTTGCAAGACGAGCTGGTCTTCTTCATGACATCGGCAAAGCGATTGACCATGAAGTGGAAGGAAGCCACGTCGAAATCGGTGTTGAACTGGCGACGAAATATAAAGAGCATCCGGTCGTCATTAACAGCATTGCTTCCCATCACGGCGATACAGCGCCAACATCGATTATTGCCGTACTTGTTGCGGCGGCGGATGCGCTATCCGCGGCAAGACCTGGGGCAAGAAGCGAAACGTTGGAAAACTATATTCGCCGCCTCGAAAAGCTTGAAGAAATTGCCGAGTCGTATGAGGGCGTCGAAAAATCGTATGCGATTCAAGCAGGTCGGGAAGTGCGCATCATTGTAAAGCCAGATGCAATTGACGACCTCGAGGCACATCGATTAGCGCGTGACATTCGCAAGCGAATCGAAGAAGAACTCGATTACCCAGGGCATATTAAAATTACCGTCATTCGTGAAACACGGGCGGTCGAATACGCGAAATAAAGTGGCAATCCTGCCACTTTATTTTTTTTCGATTTTATGCCAAACTTGAACTAGGAAAACTTTACGTGTAGAAAGGGTTAGACGATGAGATTGTTGTTTATTGGGGATGTCGTCGGAGCACCAGGACGAAAAATGGTCGAACAATATCTCCCAAAACTAAAAGCAAAGCATAAACCACACGTTATTATTATTAACGGAGAAAACGCGGCTGCGGGAAAAGGGATTACAGGGAAAATTTATCGCGGATTTTTAGAACAAGGAGCGCATGCGGTCACATTGGGCAACCACGCGTGGGACAATCGCGACATTTTTGAATTTATTGACGAAGCAAAAGCGCTCGTGCGGCCCGCGAACTTGCCGCTCGGAACGCCTGGAAAAGGAATTGTGTATATCGCGACAGAGCATGGGGAAGTGGCGGTCATTAATTTGCAAGGGCGCACGTTTTTGCCGGCCATTGATTGCCCGTTTCGTAAAGCGGATGAATTGGTAGCAGAAGCAATGCAACGAACGCCGATGATTTTTGTTGATTTTCACGCGGAAGCGACAAGCGAAAAACAAGCAATGGGATGGTATTTAGACGGACGTGTTTCCGCTGTCATCGGCACACATACGCACGTTCAAACAGCAGATACGCGCATTTTACCAAAAGGGACGGCTTATATGACAGATGTCGGCATGACCGGTCCGTATGACGGCATTTTAGGCGTCGATCGCGAAGCGGTGCTGCGGAAATTTTTAACATCACTTCCTGTTCGTTTCGAGGTGACAGAAGGAAGAAGCCAATTAAGCGCCGTTTTCATTGAAATAGATGCAAAAACAGGAAAAGCCAAAAAAATGGAGCGAATTTTGATTAACGATGACCATCCTTATTTCGAATAGTTCGCTTTTTAAGAATTTTTGAAAAATATTTTTTCGCCTAGCAGGAATACTTGGCAAAACAGTGAATATAGTAACATTGAACTCATCATTGCAGAAATTAAGGAGGAACCAGGAATGGAAATATTAAAAGTTTCAGCAAAGTCGAACCCGAACTCTGTAGCTGGTGCACTTGCTGGGGTATTGCGAGAACGTGGAGCTGCCGAAATCCAAGCGATTGGCGCAGGTGCATTAAACCAAGCTGTTAAGGCCGTAGCGATCGCACGAGGATTTGTGGCACCGAGCGGAGTAGACCTTATTTGTATTCCTGCATTTACAGATATTATCATTGATGGCGAAGAGCGTACAGCGATCAAATTGATTGTTGAGCCTCGCTGATTCATTCGTCGATAGCATAACCTGTTTTTCTTTTCAACGGCATTAGGCAAGGAGTCCCCCACCTCTAAGTGAAGGGAAGGTGGGGGAGGAATTGCTCTTTTTTATTTTTCGTACGAAAAACGGCTCATTCTTTCAGTAATATATCGTATAATTGTATATATACTGAAAAAGTCCTGCGGTAATATGTCAAGGTGAAAAATCATCGAAATTGGAAATTCGATTGTCCGATGATCCGAAAAAAGGCAATACTTAAGAAGCCCAGCCTTGTATGATGTCATTAACTGGTTTTCGATACAAAATCAGTTAGATCGATACCCCTATCGATCTTCCCCCTTTCTTGGCGTGTAGATTTGACCGTTGCGTAGCAGCGCATCGATCACACGCACGAGTTTTCGAGCGGTGAGGACGAGGGCTCGTTTGTGTTGGTGCTTTGGTACTTCCTCATACTTCTTCCGGTAATAGGCGCGAAACGACGCATCATGCCGTTGTACCGAGTTGGCAGCCTCCACTAGGTAGTAACGGAGATAGCGATTGCCGGAACGAATGAGGGAAGTCTCCTCTGCTTGGAACCGACCGGACTGGTGCTTGGACCAAGTCAAACCTGCATACTTTGCTAAGGCGGCTTGGTTGTCAAAGCGCTCGATTTGTCCAATTTCGGCTAAGATACCGGCAGCGTAAACAGGTCCGATGCCAGGAATCGTTTGTAACGTATTTGGAATGCCTTCCAAATGGCGAGTAATCGCTTTGTCTAGCTCTTTGATTTGCGCTTGAAGGCTACGAATGGATTGAATCGATAGGCCTAAAAGCAAGTCGATGGAATCCTCGACACACTTGGAAAGCCGATACGACGAACGAGCCGCCTTTTGAATGGACTTGGCGATGCATTCCGGGTCGGCAAAGCGATTGCGTCCTTTCTGGCGCAAGAAGTCAGCGAGCTGTTGCACGTCCGCCTGACTGATTTCGTCTAAGCTAAACGACTCGAGAAGAAGCTCTAAGATGGCATGTCCGAATACGGAGCTGTCTACCTCTTGAGTAAACGAGCTGCACTTGTAAAACAAGTGTTGGAGGAAGTACTGCTTTTCTCGAGTCAGCTGGTGGACGAGATGATAGCGCATGCGCGTGAGCCGTTGAAGGGCGATAAACTGTTCCTGCATGACAGCCGTCACTTTCAAGCGACCAAAGCGTAGCCGATCGGCAATGATCCACGCATCGATGCCGTCCGTTTTATCCAAGTCGGTGTAAGCTTCTTTAAATTTGCGAATGAGCTTCGGATTGATGGTAAACACCTTGACATTCCAAGACTTCAGCTCCTCCTGTTGGTGGAAAAACATCGCCGGATGCCAGCTGTAGACAGAAGTGGCTTCCATCCCGATGAGAATTTCGGATGGTTGGCGCTTGTTTGCCCACAGGAGGATTTGATCGCGAAGGAAGGTAGCGCCAAGGAGATGATTGTCCACCTTGAATTGGGCGCACGTGTTTCCTTCTTGATCCATGATACACGTGTATAAGTCCGTTGAGCTCACGTCAATCCCGACGTAGAGTTTCATGAGATCACCTCCAATCTTAGTAGGATCGTGGGGTTAGGACTCTTCGGGATGCCCCCGGATCGCGCCTGTTGACCAGTCACCCTCGCGTATGAGAACTCACGTTGGGTCATGGGCTGCCTGGAAGCTGCTCCCTCCAGCATGGGAAGCCAACGTCGAGCCTCGGGGTTAGAAGTCCGAACAGGAGCCGGGGAGACAGACTTTTCAAGTAGTCAAGGCTACAGGAGGAAGAAGAGTGTCCCCGATGATCCTCAAGATCATTATCCAAGAACATCGCGAAAAGTCCAACCCCGATGTGGTGCGATCCACGGGGGGGAGGGGCGCGCCCCTCCCCCCGTGAGCAAATCACTCAAGCATATACGATTGTCAAGGAGCATATCCAACTGGAAATTCGATTAAAAAATCTTTCTAAACATACTATACGAGGAGGTGAAACGTATGGAAATGGTCGTCACCGCTAAAATTCGGTTGTTACCAACGGAAGCCCAACACCTTCAACTCGTGGAAACGATGCAAGCGATGAACCAAGCGTTGAACTTTGCATCGAAAGTGGCATACGAACAACACCTGCTTTCTTCGTTTAAGAAACTGCAAGTTTTGGTGTATCGAGACTTGCGAGAGTTGTTTGGACTAAAATCACAAATGGCGTGTAATGTGTGTACCATTGTCGCAGGTGTCTATGCGTCCATGAAATCCAAGGGCGAACGCACGCTAGCGGTGTTTAAAAAGCCTAAACTCCAATATTCGTACAATCGAGACTACTCGTTTACGAAAGACGGACAGCTGAGCATTGGCACGCTAAACAAACGAATCAAAATGCCTTTTCTTACAAAAGGGCAGGAACGCTATTTCGATGGCTCTTGGGAGTTTGGTACAGGTACCCTTGTGTACAAAAAAGGCAAATTCTACTTGCATGTCGCAGCGAAAAAAGTAATCCATCCCCCTTCGGTGTATCAAAACGTTGTCGGTGTGGACATGGGGATGCGCTTTTTAGTGACCGCTGTGGATTCACGCGACCGTCATTTGTTTATCAAGGGCAATCACATTCAGAACGTCAAAGCGCGATACGTCCGACTTCGCAAAGAGCTCCAACAACGCAACACGAAATCCGCTAAACGCAAGCTAAAGAAAATCGCCGGGCAAGAAAACCGTTTCATGACCAATGTCAATCATTGTGTCAGCAAGGCACTTGTTCAGTTTGCAGGAAAGCATAGCTTGCTTGTCCTAGAGGATTTGACGGGCATCAACGATACGGTGTGCGTTCGCAAAAAAGACCGATATGTACGATTTACATGGGCGTTCGCTCAACTCCGCTCGTTCATTGAATATAAAGCACGACTACACGACAGCCACGTCCTTGCCGTTCATCCTGCTTACACGAGCCAGCAATGCCCGACATGTGGGTTTACCCATAAAAACAACCGCAAAAAACAGATCCATACGTTTATATGTGAGGCATGTGGCTATACGTCCAACGATGATCGAGTAGGGGCGTTAAACTTACGCCAAAAGGGAATCGAGTACCATCATGGCGTGACCACCCAAGCATGACTTGTGTGGTCGGGGTGCCGTCAACCACCCTGATGCAACCCCAAGTCAAGGAAGGAGGACGAAGTCCGCTCGCACTTCTGGGGAGTTGCAAGCCCCCACTTCAAACGTTAGTTAAGTGGGGGTAGTTGACACAGGTTATTTTACTTGAAAAGACAGAATCCTATAACACGCCCACTCGGGAGAAAAGCTAGAAATAGAGTGATATCAACTAGGTTTTATTGGTGAATCAACACGCCTGTTTTATTTTAATAATATAGAGGTGTTCATCATGATTTTTGACGCACATTGTGATGCATTGATGAAACTATGGAAAAATCGTTCTCTGTCGTTTGCAGATAGTCAAGAGCTTCACGTGACGTTCCGGTCATTAGCAAAAACAAAAAGCAAAGTACAATGTTTTGCTATTTATATCCCGGAATATATCCCGGAAGAAGCGCGGTTTACGGTGGCGCTGGAAATGGTCGATATATTTTTCGAGCATATCATCGGTCGCTTTCCAGCGGTTAAATTCGTCCAGACGAAAGCGGACATCGATGCACTAGCAGACAATGAAATTGGTGCGATGCTGACATTAGAAGGATGTGAAGCGATAGGAACAAACCTTGTCAAATTAAAAACATTGCTTCGGCTCGGGGTTATGTCGGTTGGGTTGACGTGGAATTGGGCGAATGCTGTCGCGGACGGTGCGTGGGAAGATCGAGGAGCGGGGCTAACCCGTTTCGGAAAACAAGTGATTGCGCAATTAAACGCGGCGAAGCGATGGACCGACGTTTCTCATCTATCGGAAAAAGCGTTTTGGGATGCGGTCGAAATGGCGGAATTCCCAATCGCTTCTCATTCAAATGCTTACGCGCTATGTCCACATCCGCGCAATTTGCGCGACGAACAAATTCGCGCACTAATCCAAAAAAACGGCATGATCGGGATTACATTCGTCCCATATTTTTTAGCGGCGAACGACGCCTCCATTGCCGATGTCCTTCGCCATCTAGATCACGTGTGTTCGCTCGGTGGAGAGCAGCACGTTGGGTTCGGTTCTGATTTTGACGGCATCGATGAAACGACGCTTGGGCTAGAGAATACTCGCGGCTATGAAAGGCTTGTAAACGAGCTGCAAAAACGGTACGCAGCGAGAACAGTGGATCGTTTCCTCTTTCGCAATTTTTATGACCATTTGCCGCAATAAATATGAACGATTTTTGACAGAAAGGGTTGCATTTTTTTTCCGATAGGTCTAGAATGGAATCGTTTAGTATATTCCCATATGCTAAAATTTTTGCACAAATCACAAGGTGAAATTCTAGTGATTTTGTCGGAAAAATGTTACACTTATAATCGTAAACGATACGCGATAATCGATGGAATTTAAAGGGGTGTAAGAAATGATTAGTCAACTTTCATGGAAAGTTGGAGGACAACAAGGGGAAGGTATCGAAAGTACCGGGGAAATATTCTCCATTGCTTTGAACCGCTTAGGGTATTATTTGTATGGATACCGCCATTTTTCTTCCCGTATTAAAGGTGGACATACGAACAACAAAATTCGTGTCAGCACAACGCAAGTTCGTTCGGTAGCGGATGATCTTGATATATTAGTAGCATTCGACCAAGAAACGATCGACTTCAACTTTCACGAGCTTCGCGATGGCGGAATCGTGCTTGCAGATGCGAAGTTTAACCCGACGATTCCGGAAGGTTCAAATGTTACTTTGTATGCGGTTCCATTTACGGATATTGCAACAAATTTAGGAACGTCGCTTATGAAAAACATGGTGGCTGTTGGTGCTTCTAGCGCCGTGCTTGACCTTGATATCGATGTTTATCAAGAAGTGGTGGAGGAAATTTTCGGTCGCAAAGGGCAACAGGTTGTTGAGAAAAACATGGAAGCGCTTCGAGCAGGCGCTCAGTTTATGAAAGAACAGCTTGGCGATAGCATCCAAACGATGAAGCTTGAAAAAGCCGACGGGAAAAAGCGGATGTTCATGATCGGAAACGATGCAATCGCGCTTGGTGCGCTTGCAGGTGGCGCACGTTTCATGGCTGCCTATCCGATTACGCCAGCGTCAGAAATTATGGAATATTTAATTAAAAAACTACCATCATTAGGTGGTGCCGTTATTCAAACAGAAGACGAAATTGCTGCTTGTACGATGGCAATCGGCGCAAACTATGCAGGGGTGCGCACGTTAACAGCGTCCGCTGGACCAGGGCTTTCTCTCATGATGGAAGCAATCGGTCTTGCGGGGATGACAGAAACGCCAGTAGTCATCGTTAATACACAACGTGGTGGTCCAAGTACAGGATTGCCAACAAAGCAAGAACAATCGGACTTGATGGCGATGATTTACGGCACGCACGGCGAAATCCCGAAAATTGTCATTGCGCCAAGCACAGTGCAAGAAGCGTTTTATGATACAGTTGAAGCGTTTAACTTAGCAGAAGAATATCAATGCCCTGTCATCGTCTTATCTGATTTACAGCTTTCGCTTGGAAAACAAACGGTCGAACCGTTGGAATACGATAAAATTGAAATTCGTCGCGGCAAATTAGTAACAGGTGAGCTTCCAGCACTTCCAGACAAAGAGAACTTTAAACGTTACGAAGTGACAGAAGATGGAATTTCGCCACGTGTACTCCCAGGAACGCCAAACGGCATTCACCACGTCACAGGGGTGGAGCACGCGGAAACAGGGAAGCCGTCTGAATCTGCCGCAAACCGCATCGCGCAAATGGATAAACGTTTACGGAAATTGAAACATTTGAAATTTAATACACCGGTTCATAAACAAGTCAAGCATGAAGAGGCAGACGTATTGCTCGTCGGTTTTAACTCGACGCGTGGAGCGATTGAAGAAGCGATGGAGCGCCTTGAATTAGATGGATTAAAAGTGAATCACGCGCACATTCGCCTCGTTCACCCGTTCCCGACAGAGGAAATGTTGCCGCTTGTTCAAACGGCGAAAAAAATCATCGTTGTCGAACAAAACGCAACAGGTCAATTGGCAAGCTTATTAAAAATGAATGTCGGACATGCAGACAAAATTAGCACCATCTTAAAATACGACGGCAACCCGTTCTTGCCAAATGAAGTTTATACAAAATGCAAGGAGTTGTTATAATCATGGCGACGTTTAAGGATTTTCGTAATGACGTGAAACCGAACTGGTGTCCAGGGTGCGGTGACTTCTCTGTTCAAGCAGCGATTCAGCGGGCAGCGGCTAACGTTGGCTTAGAGCCGCATCAGCTAGCGATCGTTTCTGGTATCGGTTGCTCGGGGCGGATTTCTGGATACATTCATTCCTACGGATTCCACGGCATTCATGGTCGAGCATTGCCGATTGCGCAAGGAGTAAAAATGGCGAACCGTGATTTAACGGTTATAGCCGCTGGTGGTGACGGCGACGGATTTGCGATCGGGACGGGACATACGATTCATGCGATCCGCCGCAACATCGACATTACGTACATCGTCATGGATAACCATATTTACGGCTTAACAAAAGGACAAACATCGCCGCGAAGCGAAGTTGGATTTAAAACAAAAAGTACGCCACAAGGTTCAGTAGAACCAGCGCTTTCGATTATGGAAATGGCGCTTAGTGCAGGCGCAACGTTTGTGGCGCAAAGCTTCTCGAGCGACTTAAAAGAACTGACACAGCTCATTGAAGAAGGGATTAAACATAAAGGCTTTTCGCTAATTAACGTATTCAGCCCATGCGTCACGTACAATAAAGTAAATACGTACGACTGGTTTAAAGAAAACTTAGTGAGCTTGAATACGATTGAAGGGTACGATCCATCGAATCGCGATATGGCAATGCAAACATTGATGAAACATAAAGGGCTCGTTACGGGGCTTATTTATCAAAACAAAGAACAAAAATCGTACCAAGATCTTGTCCACGGATATAGCCAAACGCCGCTTGTCGATGCAGATTTGCAGTTAAGCAAAGAAAAATTCGATCAACTTGTGGCTGAATTTATGTAATTGGAAAAAGTTCACTCCTAGCTGAGCATTGCTCGGTTAGGAGTTTTTTGTTATGATGAATTGTTCAAGTGCTCACTTGAACAATTTCGTGAACACTATTGTTTCATAGACAGACAAATTATATACTATGATAGTGTGCAATTGTTTGAAAGAAAGGAGATCATTATGAACGAAAAACAACGACTAGAGCAAACAGGACAAATCCAAACAGACTATCCAACGGACAAAAAATCCGCTTTGGATACGAAAAAGACAAGCAAAGATTATGAAAAGTATTTTTCGACGGTATTTATTCCCCCAAGCTTAAAAGACGCGAAAAAACGCGGCAAAGAAGAAGTCAAATACCATAAAGATTTTGCCATTCCAGAAGAGTTTCGTGGCATGGGGAACGGGCGCAAATTTTATATTCGCACATACGGTTGCCAAATGAACGAACATGACACGGAAGTGATGGCAGGTATTTTTATGGCGCTTGGATACGAACCGACGGATCGTCCGGAACAGGCGAACGTCATTTTGTTGAACACATGTGCTATTCGCGAAAATGCGGAAAATAAAGTATTCGGCGAAATCGGGCATTTAAAGCCATTGAAACAAAACAACCCAGACTTGTTGCTTGGCGTATGCGGCTGTATGTCGCAAGAAGAATCGGTCGTCAATAAAATTTTGAAGCAATACCAATACGTCGATATGATTTTTGGCACACACAACATTCACCGCTTGCCGTACATTTTAAAAGAGGCGTATATGTCGAAAGAAATGGTTGTTGAGGTGTGGTCAAAAGAAGGCGACGTCATCGAAAACTTACCGAAAGTGCGCAAAGGCAACATTAAAGCATGGGTCAATATTATGTACGGCTGTGACAAGTTTTGTACGTACTGTATCGTGCCGTATACGCGCGGAAAAGAGCGGAGCCGTCGTCCGGAAGACATCATTCAAGAAGTGCGCCATTTAGCAGCACAAGGCTACCAAGAGATTACGCTTCTTGGGCAAAACGTGAATGCCTATGGAAAAGATTTTACCGATATGACGTACGGTCTTGGCGATTTAATGGATGAGCTTCGCAAAATTGACATTCCACGTATTCGCTTTACGACAAGCCATCCGCGCGATTTCGATGACCGGTTAATCGAAGTGCTTGCGAAAGGCGGCAACTTAGTCGAGCATATTCATTTGCCAGTTCAATCGGGAAGTAGCGAAGTGTTGAAAATGATGGCGCGCAAATATACGCGCGAGCAATATTTAGAGCTTGTCCGGAAAATTAAAGCAGCCATTCCAGGAGTGGCGCTCACCACAGACATTATCGTCGGTTTCCCGAACGAAACGGACGAGCAGTTTGAAGAAACGTTGTCGCTTTATCGTGAAGTCGAGTTCGACTCCGCGTTTACGTTTATTTACTCCCCTCGCGAAGGCACACCGGCAGCGAAAATGGAAGACAATGTGCCGATGGAAGTGAAAAAAGAACGGTTGCAGCGCCTAAACGCACTTGTCAATGAAATTTCGGCGAAAAAACTGAAGGAATATGAAGGACAAATTGTCGAAGTATTAGTAGAAGGCGAAAGCAAAAACAATCCGGATGTCCTTGCGGGCTATACGCGCAAAAACAAGCTTGTCAACTTTATCGGTCCGAAATCAGCGATCGGCAAACTAGTGAAGGTGCGTATTACCGAAGCGAAAACGTGGACATTGAACGGAGAAATGGTAGAAGAAGCGATTGAGGTGAAATAAGATGGCGAAGTACACGAGAGACGATATTTTAGCACAAGCAAAAGAATTGGCGAAAATGATCGCTGAGACAGAAGAAGTCGACTTTTTCAAACGCGCCGAAGAAAAAATTAACCAAAACGAAAAAGTGCGGGCGATGATTCAACAAATTAAGTCGCTACAAAAACAAGCGGTCAATTTGCAGCATTACGGCAAGCAGGAAGCGTTGAAAAAAGTTGAGGCGGAAATTGATGCGATTTACGAACAATTGTCGCAAATCCCGATTGTCGATGAATTTCAACAATCGCAAACGGAAGTGAACGATTTATTGCAATTAGTCGCTTCCACCATTTCAAAAACAGTGACCGATGAAATTATTACATCAACAGGTGGCGATTTGTTGCGTGGGGAAACAGGTGCACAAATAAAAAGTAGCCACGGTTGTGGCAGCGGTTGCGGCTGCCACTAAAAGACGCCTTTTTCGGCGTCTTTTTTCTTAGCTCCTCAGCCGCCGCTTTTCGTAAAAAATAAGTACATATTTGGGCAGACCGGCATACAATGAACTATACGGATTTATTTCTACCTTTATGTGCACATTAGGCGCAGTGATGCATAGGATGAAATGAAGATTTATTGGAGGAGGGTTTGCTCGTATGTCTGAATACAGAGAGATTATTACAAAAGCTGTGGTGGCGAAAGGGCGCAAGTTTGTACAATCCACACATACCATTACCGCGCCGAATCGTCCGTCTAGCATTTTAGGGTGCTGGATTATTAACCATCGGTATGATGCGAAAAAACGAGGCCGTACGATCGAAATTCACGGACATTACGACGTGAACGTCTGGTATTCGTATCATAACAACACGAAAACAGAAGTTGTAAGTGAAACCGTTTCGTATACGGCGGTTGTGCGGTTAAAATACCGCGACGATGAGAACGTCGTCAGTGATGACCATGACATTATCGTTCGCGTCATCCAACAGCCGAATTGTCTCGAATGTACGATTGCGTCAAACGGCAACAAAATTAATGTCGAAGTGGAAAAAGAATTCGCCGCGGAAGTCATTGGTGAAACGAAAGTATGGGTATCCATTCATCCAGACGGACATGACGAAGATGATTTTGACTACGATGTCGACGAAGAATTAGAAAACTTAACTTCAGAATTACTTGGCGATGACGATAACTAGGAAGTTTCTTTCCTAGTTTTTTCTTTTGTCCCTTGCTATAATAAAAAGGCATAAAAAAGCAATGGTTGGAGGGAAATATGGCTACGTACACGCCAATGATTCAACAATATTTAGACATTAAGGCACAATATCAAGATGCCTTTTTATTTTTTCGCCTCGGCGATTTTTATGAAATGTTTTTTGACGATGCCATTAAAGCGGCACATGAACTAGAGATTACGCTAACAAGCCGCGACGGGGGTACGGATGAACGCATTCCGATGTGCGGCGTTCCGTATCATTCAGCGCAAGGATATATTGAACAACTCATTCAAAAAGGATATAAAGTCGCGATTTGCGAGCAAGTGGAAGACCCGAAAACTGCTAAAGGGGTCGTGCGGCGCGAAGTCGTTCAACTCATTACCCCAGGAACGGTAATGGAAGGGAAGCAGCTTTCGGACAAAGAAAACAACTATTTAGCGACGATAACCGCGTTTACTGACGGCACATACGGCTTTGCGTATGCAGATTTGTCTACCGGAGAAAGCCGGTTGACGCTGCTTCCATCGATCGAAGAAGTGTGGAATGAATTATATGCAACAGGGGCGCGTGAAGTCGTCGTTGCTTCGCATTTTGCTGAAGAATTGCGAGAAAAAGTGAGAGAGCGGGTTGATTTTACGATTTCTCTTGAAGACGATACGACAACGAATTTCCCGCTAGACATCGCTCGTTCGTTAGTAGACGAAAAAGCGAAAGTCACGTTTGCCCGCTTATTTCACTATTTAGTCAAAACGCAAAAACGAAGCCTTGACCATTTGCAACCAGTACAAATGTACGAAATACACCAATATATGAAACTAGACGTCTATTCGAAGCGAAACCTTGAATTAACGGAAACGATTCGGACAAAAGGACGGAAGGGTTCGCTTTTATGGCTGCTCGATGGAACGATGACTGCGATGGGTGGTCGTTTATTAAAACAATGGATTGACCGGCCGCTATTACAGCGTGAGAAAATCGAGCGGCGGTTACAACTAGTCGAGACGTTACTTATGCATTATTTTGCGCGGCAAGAATTGCGCGATTTGCTTCGCCACGTCTATGATTTAGAGCGGTTAGCCGGACGTGTCGCATTTGGTAACGTCAACGCTCGCGACTTAATTCAACTAAAAAAATCGCTCAAACAAGTGCCTTCTATTCGCTCGGTCGTTGAACAACTAGACAACGAAGATGCGAAACAGCTTGCCCAGGCAATCGACCCGTGCAGCGAGCTTGTCGAGCTGTTAGAAAAAGCGATTGACGACAATCCGCCGCTTTCGGTGAAAGAAGGAGGCATTATTAAGGACGGATACGACGACATGCTCGATCGTTTCCGTGACGCGAGCCGAAACGGCAAAACATGGATTGCACAACTCGAACAGAAAGAACGGGAGCTAACGGGCATTAAATCATTAAAAATCGGCTATAATCGTGTGTTTGGCTACTATATTGAAGTGACGAAAGCGAATTTGCATTTATTGCCGGAAGGACGCTATGAACGGAAGCAAACGCTCGCGAACGCTGAGCGGTTTGTCACACAAGAACTAAAAGAAAAAGAAGCGCTTATTTTAGAAGCGGAAGAAAAAAGCATGGAATTGGAATATGAGCTGTTTGTGTCCATTCGCGAACAAGTTAAACAATTCATTCCGCGCCTGCAACAATTAGCGAAAATTATTAGTGAACTAGATGTATTGCAATGTTTTGCGACTGTAAGCGAAGAAAACCGCTATACAAAACCACGTTTTTCCGACAATCGGGAATTAGTGGTGAAAAACGGACGCCATCCGGTCGTCGAAAAAGTGCTCGGGGCACAAGTATATGTCCCAAACGACTGCTCGATGAACGCCGAACGGGAAATATTGCTTATTACAGGACCAAATATGTCCGGAAAAAGCACGTACATGCGCCAAATTGCCTTAACCGCCATTTTAGCGCAAATCGGCTGTTTCGTTCCAGCCGATGAAGCAGTACTGCCGATTTTTGACCAAGTGTTTACCCGCATCGGTGCTGCGGACGATTTAGTATCCGGGCAAAGCACGTTTATGGTCGAAATGTTAGAAGCGCGGAACGCGATCGTTCATGCGACATCTCGCAGCCTTATTTTATTTGACGAGATCGGGCGCGGCACATCGACGTACGACGGCATGGCGCTGGCGCAAGCGATGATTGAATACGTTCACGATAAAATTGGCGCCAAAACGCTCTTTAGCACGCATTATCACGAACTAACAGTGCTTGAACAGTCCCTTCCAAAACTAAAAAACGTGCACGTGAGCGCAGTTGAAGAAAATGGGAAAGTCGTCTTTCTCCATAAAATTGAAGACGGTCCAGCGGATGAAAGCTATGGCATTCACGTCGCACAACTGGCGGAGTTGCCGCCTGAATTAATCGCGCGAGCGAAAGAAATTTTAGCGGAACTGGAACAACCAGTATATAGCGTAGCCCCTCTTCAAAAACCGGCGTTCGAACAACTAAGCATGTTCGTCGAAGAAGAAACGCCGAAAGAACCACCGCTTTCGCAAAAAGAAAAGCAGGCACTCCAAGCGTTAAAGTCACTAAATTTATTAGAAATGACGCCATTACAAGCACTAAATCAATTATATGAAATTCAAAAGTTGCTAAAGTAAGGAGGCGGAATAGTGGGGAAAATTCGCAAACTCGATGACCATCTATCGAATAAAATCGCCGCGGGGGAAGTCGTCGAGCGTCCCGCCTCGGTCGTCAAAGAGCTTGTCGAAAACGCGATTGACGCTAATAGTACCGTCATTGAAATCGAATTGGAAGAAGCAGGATTAGCGAAAATTCGCATCATTGATAACGGCGATGGGATGGAAGAAGAAGATTGCCTGCTCGCGTTTGAGCGACATGCGACGAGCAAAATTAAAGACGAACACGATTTATTTCGGATTCGTACGCTCGGTTTTCGGGGCGAGGCGCTGCCGAGTATTGCTTCTGTTGCCGAAGTGGAAATGAAAACGAGCACCGGCAACGGACCAGGAACGCTTCTATACTTAAAAGGTGGACAAATCGTCAAACACGAGCGGACAAGCAGTCGAAAGGGAACGGAAATAACGGTCGCTCATCTTTTTTTCAATACGCCGGCACGGTTAAAATATATGAAAACTGTTCATACGGAACTTGGTCACGTCACCGATGTCGTCAATCGGTTAGCGTTAGCCCATCCTTCTATTTCGTTCCGCTTGCGCCATCACGGCAAAACGTTGCTTGCCACGAACGGAAACGGCGACGTCCGCCACGTAGTAGCGGCGATTTATGGGATGGAAGTCGCAAAAAAAATGGTTCCAATCGAAGCACAATCGCTTGATTTTACAATTAAAGGGTACATTTCGTTGCCAGAGGTGACGCGTGCCTCGCGCAGCTACATTTCGACCATTGTCAACGGTCGTTACGTGCGCAACATGCCGCTACTGAAAGCAGTGGAGGCGGGGTATCATACGTTGTTGCCAATAGGACGTTATCCGATTGTTCTCCTTGCCATCGAGATGGATCCAGTGTTAGTCGACGTAAACGTTCATCCTGCAAAATTAGAAGTGCGTTTTAGCAAAGAAGCAGAATTGAATCAATTGGTCGAATCGGCCATCCGCCAAGCGTTGCAGGCGAAACCGTTAATTCCGGAAGTGACAGCGAAGCGGTCGGAAGCCCCGAAAACGGAACAGCGCGCGTTTTCGTTTGAACATGTCGTCAAAGAATCGGCTGTTCTCCCGCAAGCACCGACGACGCCCGTGCGTGAAGAACAAACGCTGGTGCCAAAGCGACCAATGACCGAACGAACGGATGAAAAAGAATTAGTGGAGGCAACCGAAACGTGCCTACTGGATGAAGTCGCCGATACGGATGACGGGCAGAGCATGGAGGAAAGCGAACATGAGCGCATCCCACCGCTTTATCCAATCGGGCAGCTGCACGGCACGTACATTTTAGCGCAAAATGAAAACGGACTATATATTATCGACCAACACGCGGCCCAAGAACGGATTAAGTACGAATATTTTCGCGAAAAAGTGGCGAACGTCACCAATGACGTGCAACAGCTACTTGTCCCACTTACGTTCCATTATCCGAAAAACGAATATTTGCTCATTGACGCCCATCGGGAGTTGCTAGCGCAATGTGGCGTTTTTTTAGAACCGTTTGGCCAGCATACGTTTATTGTGCGCGAACATCCTGCGTGGTTTCCAAAAGGGGAAGAAGCGGCGATTATTGAAGAAATGATCGAACAAGTGCTGACGATGAAAAAAATTGATATCTCACAATTGCGGGAAAAAGCCGCGATTGTTATGAGTTGCAAACAATCGATTAAAGCAAACCACCATTTGCGCCAAGAAGATATGTTTGCGTTACTAGAAACGCTTCGCAAAGCAACTGACCCGTTCACTTGCCCGCACGGACGTCCAATTATTATTCATTTTTCGACATATGAATTAGAAAAAATGTTTAAGCGGGTAATGTAGATGACAGCCCTTTCGATGAAGGGCTTTTCTTTTGTAGAAAAGCAACACCATCGTGTAAAATAAAGTATTCAATGATTATCAAGGGGGTTGGAAGCGTGGGAAATAAACTGTCGGTTATGGTGAGCATCGTCGTGGCGATGCTTGTCGCGTCAATGGACACGACGATTATGAATACGACGATGCCGATTATTGCAAAAGAATTAGGAGGTTTTTCGCTTTATGCATGGTCGTTCGCTTCGTACATGATTACAACGACCGTTTTATCGCCGATTGCCGGAAGGTTGTCCGATTTGTTTGGACGAAAGAAAGTGTTCAGTGGTGGAATCGGGCTTTTTCTGATTGGTTCGCTGTTATGTGGGATGTCGCAAAATATGGTCCAGCTTGTCATATTCCGCGCCGTGCAAGGAGTTGGCGCAGGCTTTATGATGCCGTTTCCAGCGATTATTGCTGGGGATTTGTTTCCGATTGAAAAACGTGGGAAAATCCAAGCATTTTTTACGGCGATGTGGGGGATTGCTGCGGTACTCGCTCCGCTACTAGGTTCACTATTTGTCGATTATTTGTCATGGCGCTGGATTTTTTATGTCAATATCCCGCTTTGTCTGTTGGCGTTATTAACGCTTTTGCCGTACAGAGAAGTGTATGAGCCGAAACGTGCAGCAGTTGATTATCTCGGGGCATTATTGTTTGCTGCGGCGATTAGCCTACTTTTACTCGTAACGGTGGTAGATCGTCATCAAGCGATGTATGCGGTAATTGGGGGCTTGCTTTTGGTCATATTTTACATGTATGAAAAAAAGCAATCGTCCCCGCTCGTGCCGCTATCGTTAGTGCACCATCAGACGTTAAAATGGATGAATATTAATGGATTTCTTAGCTGTATGGCGCTATTTGGCACGGCAAGTTATATTCCGCTCTTTTTACAGCAAATTGCCCATAAGTCGGTGCTTGTGAGTGGGGTTGTCCTTCTTGGTATGTCGATTGGCTGGATGATCGTCGCTGTTCCGGCAGGAAAATGGATTTTGCGATATGGCTATCGCCGGTTGATGATTGTTGGGAACATATTGCTCGTTTTATGTGGCGTGTTGCTTGCTCTTTTAGAGCGAGAAAGCAGCTTTTTTTACGTATTTCTCGCGATGTTAATTCAAGGGCTATCGTTTGGCTTAACGTCAACTGTTGGCGTCATCGGTTCGCAGCAATTAGCGGCGATGCATGAAAAAGGGATTGCGACATCGTTTTTTATGTTTTGCCGCAACATCGGTACCGCCATCGGCGTTACAATCATGGGAGCATTTTTAACGAAAGCAGCCGATGTCATGGCAGGCATTCATCATTTGTTTTTATTTGGGTTCGTCGGTAGTATTGCGGCGGCAGTGAGCTCCTTTTTTATTTATGAAATGTCATCGAATGACCAAAAGCATACGATGAAAAGGGAAATGGTTTAACTAAACATTGTAGACGTATCGTCCGATAAAAATAGAGAGATGTATAGTCTGGTTTTAGGAAATGAGAATTGGATGGGGGTACTCTAAATGCAGATGACAGTGAGAAAAAAATTAATTGCCGGTTTTTCGGTTGTTTTAGCTGTTTTAGTAACGATTCTCGCTATTGCTTGTTATGAAATGAGATTGATTGATCGTCAATTTACCCGATTAATGAATGATGAGGTTGAAACATTGGTTGCTGTGAAACAATTAGAGGTTATTGTGCGAAAAGAGCAAGGAAGCATGCGCGGCTATTTAATCATTGGAGACGATACATCCCTCACTAATTTTAATAACGCGCACGATGACTATCAAAAATTAAGCAGCCAACTGTCTCAAAAATTAGCAGGAGGACAGTCAAAAGTGCTTTTAGATAAATTAAATGCACTTGAGCAACAGTTTTATCAATTCGGTCAAGATGTGTTTCAGTTAAAGCGGCAAAATAAAGTAAATGAGTACACACAGCTAGTCGCAACAAAGGGAAGAGAAATTACGAAAGAATTTGAAGCGACAGCCGTTCAGCTTGCCCAGATAAAGCAAAAAGAAGTTAATGAAGTCAATCAATCCACGTCGAAAAAGGCAGACGCAGCAATAACGTGGATGATGATATTTGGTAGCATTGCGCTCATTGTTGGAATGATGGTTGCTTATTATATTAGTAAGATTATTTCTCGTCCTGTTATCGCTGTTTCAGAAGCAGCAAAGCAGATTGCATCAGGGGATTTAACAGTGGAAGAAATTGTGGTGAAAAACAGAGATGAAATTGGGGAAATGGCGCGTGCCTTTAATCAGATGGCTTGCCAATTGCGGGAAGTGATTGAGCAAGTATCAATGAATGCTGAACAAGTGGCGGCTTCTTCGGAGCAATTAACAGCAAGCGCTGAACAAACGAGTAAAGCAACGGAACAAATTACGGTGACCATACAAGATGTTGCTGCTGGAATGGAAAAACAAGTAGAGAGTGTCGGAGAAACGCAATATATCGTAGAGGAAATGTCTCTTGGCGTAAAGCGGATTGCGGAGCGCTCGCAAAATGCAACAACTCTTGCTAATGGAGCTTCGGAAAAAGCGTTGAAAGGTAATCAATCGATTCAATTAGCTGTAAAACAAATGAATTCGATTGATCAAACAGTGACAGGGCTGGCGAAAGTTGTCAAAAACTTAGGGGAGCGTTCTAAACAAATCGGCCAAATTATTGAGGTCATTACCGGCATTGCGGAGCAAACGAATTTGTTGGCATTAAACGCGGCCATTGAGGCAGCACGAGCAGGAGAAAACGGGCGCGGATTTGCTGTAGTAGCAGATGAAGTACGAAAGTTGGCAGAGCAATCTGGACAATCAGCCCAGCAAATTTCGACACTTATTACGACTATTCAGCAAGAAACAACGGAGGCAGTGCATTCGATGGAAACGGCAATCACGGAGGTTGCTGACGGAATTGGTGCCATTCATACAGCCGGGGAGTCGTTTGTTGAAATAAAAACGGCGGTTCAAGAAGTAGCAGGACAAATGAAAGAAGTTTCTTCTTCCGTGAAAGACATGCTTACTGGTGCAGAAAAAATTGTGAAGGCGATGCAACTAATCAACCAAAATGCAGAATCTGCTGCTGCTGGCACAGAAGAGGTTTCTGCCGCGACCGAGGAACAATTAGCAGCAATGGAGGAAATTTCAGCATCTGCAATTGCCCTCTCAAATATGGCAGAAGAGTTGCAGACGTTAATCGGAAAGTTTAAATTATCACATGACGATTGATTTCCACTATATAAATGCTCTCTAACATTTTTTGTTGAGTAACCGTTATTTTTAAAATGTTGTTCGTTTCTTTGTTCAGCCGACCAGTGACAAAGCAAGTTTTAGTCTTGCTTCCAGTGGTTGAGAAGTGGAAGGACACACTTGTGTGCTGTGCCGCGGATGCTACTTTCACGTTTCTTTCATTATTAAAGAGGAAATAAGAAAATATAAAATTTTACAATTAAACAAGAGGCAGCGCCCATTGGCTCAAGTCGCTCCCCTCATCCTTTCAGTGACTGTGCCCCACAGAGGAGGGGGGGGATCTTTCATTATAGGTGGGCTGCCTTGCATTTTTTTATTTAGAATGATAATAAAAATTCTTTTAATTAGGTATAATAAATAAGTGTGACACGATAGAGAAAGAAGTGGTAGGGATGAAGGAGAAGCTTGTCGTGCTTATCGGGCCGACGGCGGTCGGGAAAACGAAGATGAGCATCGAACTGGCGAAGCGCCTTGATGCCGAAATTATTAGCGGCGATTCGATGCAAGTGTATCGCGGGATGGATATTGGTACAGCGAAAATTACACCTACCGAAATGCAAGGAATCCCGCACCATTTAATTGATATAAAAGACCCAGCAGACGCTTTTTCGGTCGCTGAATTTCAACAGCTCGTCCGCCCGTTGATTCGGGAGATTACAAGGCGGGGGAAGTTGCCGATGATCGTCGGAGGAACGGGGCTTTATATACAGTCCGTTCTTTATGACTATCAGTTTACTGACGCTCCTTCCGATGAAGTATACCGGCAAAAATTGCGCAAGCTCGTAGAAGCGAACGGCGAAATGGCGTTGTTTCACATGTTGAAAGCCGTAGACGAAGAAAGTGCCGCACGCATTCACCCGCGCAATGTTCGTCGTGTTATCCGCGCGCTTGAAATTTATCATTGCACAGGAAAGACGATGAGCGAATGGCAAAAGACACAAACGCCGGAACTTCTATATGATGTCGCCATTATTGGCTTGACGATGGAGCGAGAGCAGCTCTATCGCCGCATTAATGAACGAGTGGAACAAATGATTGCCAATGGGTTGCTTGACGAAGTAAAAGCGCTCTACGACCGGGGCTTACATGATTGCCAATCCATGCAAGCGATCGGCTATAAAGAGCTATATGCCTATTTTGCCGGGGATATTTCGTTAGAGGAAGCAATCGAGCAGCTGAAGCAAAATTCGCGCCGCTACGCCAAGCGGCAACTGACGTGGTTTCGCAATAAACTACCTGTTCGTTGGTTTGATATGACTGATTCGGAGAAGTTTGACGAAACGCGAGAGGAAATTTTGCAATACATAGAAGGAAAGCTGTACCGAAAGACGAATATATAAAAATAGGTAGAGAGAAAAAGAGGAGGCCTGTTCATGAAAACATCCATCAACATTCAAGACCAATTTTTAAATCAATTGCGAAAAGACGGCACACAAGTGACGGTATTTTTGTTAAACGGCTTTCAACTTCGTGGCTTAATTAAAGGGTTTGACAATTTCACCGTGCTTTTAGAAGTGCAAGGAAAGCAACAGCTCATTTATAAGCATGCGATTTCCACGTTCGCACCGGAAAAAAATGTTCAGTTAGAGATGCAATAAACATTCGCCCGCTTCTTTAAGCGGGCGAATGTTTTTGTTGCCTCATCGTAACGGCCTCGCGTGAATACATATAGATATAGGCATTTGTCACAATTTCATCGAACGAAACGTATACTGAAAAGGCGAGGCGACCGAAAGTGAGGTGACAATCGTTGTCGGAAGTAACGATGAACAAAGCAAAAGGGCAAATTAACATCGTGTTAAACGCCAAAACGATGAACCATGTAATCAAAGAGGAACGAAGCGACGGCATTAATTTTGAACAGCATAGCATTTTGCGCGACATTCAAAAAGAGCTCGACCAATTAATCGGGCTAGAAAATGTGAAAAAAATTGTAAAAGAAATTTATGCGTGGCTCTACATTGACAAAATGCGAAAAGAAAATGGCTTGAAATCGAACAAACAAGCGCTTCATATGATTTTTAAAGGCAATCCTGGCACAGGAAAAACAACGGTTGCTCGCTTATTAGGGAAATTATTTGTCCAAATGAACGTTTTATCGAAAGGGCATTTTATTGAAGCAGAACGGGCGGACTTAGTCGGCGAATACATCGGTCATACCGCCAACAAAACGCGCGACTTAATTAAAAAGGCACGCGGCGGGATTTTATTTATTGACGAAGCATACTCTTTAGCGCGTGGCGGGGAGAAAGATTTTGGCAAAGAAGCAATCGACACATTAGTCAAAGGGATGGAAGACTATTGCGACGATTTAGTCGTCATTTTAGCAGGGTATCCGGCAGAAATGGACTACTTTTTATCATTAAATCCAGGGTTGCCGTCTCGCTTTCCGCTCATGATTGAGTTTCCCGATTATACCGTTGATGAATTAGTGAATATCGCTAAACAAATGGTGCGCGAACGAGAGTACGAGTTAACGAAAGAAGCAGAGCGAAAGCTGTATTATCATCTCGAAGAATTGCTCGAAAAACGAGAAAAAAAATTTAGCAACGGTCGCTATATTCGCAACATCATTGAAAAGGCGATCCGCAAGCAAGCTGTTCGCCTTTTACATGAAGGACGTTATGATAAAAAAGAATTAACGCTCATTCGCGACCGCGATTTAGTCATTGGCTCGTGAAGGGAGGGAATACTCCCTTTCTTTTTTCTTGATAAAAGAAGGATTTTTGCAGATTTATGGAGAATGTAAAGAAAAAGATCAGAATATACATTATTTTTAGAATTATTTAAATAAAGCATTAAAGGAGGGATTGTTTTGTATTTAACGATTGGTGAAGTGTTCGCACAGACGGTAAGAAAGTTCCCGAAAAAAGAAGCGCTCGTTGATGTTCGTACAGGCCTTCGCTACACGTACGAACAATGGGCAAAAGAAGTGGACAAACTTGCAAGCGCTTTCTTAAAAGCGGGTGTGCGAAAAGGAGACCGTGTATCGACTGTACTATTTAATACGGCAGAACTGGCGACTGCTTTTTTTGCGTGCGCCAAAATCGGCGCTGTCTTCAACCCGATTAATTTTCGTTTACGCCCAAAAGAAATCGCTTACATTTTAGCGGATGCTGCCCCAAAAATCGTATTATTTGAACAAGCGGTCGAACCACAAATCACAGCCATTCATCAGGAATTTCCACACATTTCTTTTTGGATCATTGACGGACAGGTGCCAGCGTACGCTGCTTCTTATCACGAACAAATCCAATGCGCAAGCAACGAACTTCCAGCAATCGACGTTTCCGAAAATGATTTGTATGCGATTATGTATACAAGCGGAACGACAGGGCGGCCAAAAGGAGTGATGCATCGCCACCGCGATATGATCGAACAAAGTTTAATTTGCAATTCGGTCATGCGTATTCGCGAAACAGAGCGAGGGCTTGTCACCGCGCCAATGTTCCATTGCGCGGAATTGCATTGTTGCTTCCTTCCACGCGTCCATGCAGGCGCAACAAACGTAATTGTTCATCATTTCGACCCGAAACAAGTATTAACGGTCATCGAACAAGAACAAATTACCGTCTTATTTGCCGCACCGACGATGTGGAATATGCTCTTGCAAGAAAAATTATCCGATTATGATTTATCGTCGCTTCGCATCGGTCTATACGGAGCCGCTCCGATGGCGCCAGTGCTTGTGAAAGAATGCAAAGAGCGGTTAGGCATTGATTTAATCCAAGCGTACGGCATGACGGAAATGGGACCAGCTGTTACGTTCTTGTACGAAGATGAGCAGTTAACGAAAGCCGGATCTGCTGGGCGGGCGTGCTTAAACCATGAAATTCGCATCGTCAAACCGCGCGAAGACGGTCCATCCGACCCAGACGACATCTTGCCACCGGGACAAGTTGGCGAAATTATCGTTAAAGGTCCATGCATGATGGTTGGCTACTACAACCGTGAAGATGCGACCGAAAAAGCGATGTATAAAGGCTGGTATCATTCTGGCGATTTAGGCTATATGGATGAAGACGGTTATTTATACGTGGCCGACCGCGTCGATGACATGATTATTAGCGGCGGCGAAAATGTCTATCCGCGCGAAGTAGAAGACGTGCTTTACGAACATGAAGGCGTGCTTGATGTCGCAGTGCTTGGCGAGCCAGATGCGCTATGGGGAGAAAAAGTCGTTGCTTTCGTCGTCAAAAAAGACCAACAGCTTACCACAGAACAATTAGAGGCGTTTTGTAAACAAAGCGACAAGCTCGCTCCGTACAAACGACCGCGCGCGTACTATTTTGTCGAGGCACTGCCACGCAATGCGAGCGGAAAAATTCAAAAGTTTTTATTGCGCGAACAAATGAAAAAAATGGCGCAATCATAAGGTGGGGACAACATGGCAACCTATTTGCATGAAGAACATCACATTTTTCGGGAGGCGTTCCGAAAGTTTTTGCAAAAAGAAGCGTACCCGTTTTATGCGGAATGGGAAAAACAAGGAATCATTCCACGGGAGTTTTGGCGGAAAATGGGGGAGAACGGATTTCTTTGTCCGTGGGTAGATGAAGCGTACGGTGGATTTGGTGCCGATTTCGGCTATTCAGTCGTTATCAATGAGGAGTTAGAAAAAGTAGGATCTAGCCTTGTCGGCATCGGCTTGCATAACGATATCGTCGTTCCGTATATCGCCTCGTACGGCACAGAAGAACAAAAGAAGAAATGGCTACCGAAGTGTGTATCTGGAGAACTCATCACCGCCATTGCGATGACCGAACCAGGCGCAGGTTCTGATTTAGCAGGTATCCAAACAACGGCGGTGAAACAAGGTGACCATTATATCGTCAACGGGCAAAAAACGTTCATTACAAACGGCATTCATGCGGACTTAGTCATCGTCGTTTGCAAAACGAACCCGAGTGCGAACCCGCCGCATAAAGGAATTAGTTTGCTTGTGGTAGAGCGAGAAACACCGGGGTTTACACGCGGTCGGAAGCTCGAAAAAGTCGGATTGCATGCCCAAGATACAGCGGAGTTATTTTTTAGCGACGCGAAAGTTCCGGTGGAAAACTTACTTGGAGAAGAAGGAAAAGGGTTTTACTATTTAATGGAGAAATTGCAGCAAGAGCGGCTCATTGTTGCGATTGCTGCACAAACAGCAGCAGAAGTGATGTTTGACTTAACGAAGCGGTATGTGAAAGAACGTACGGCGTTTGGGAAAACGATTAGCCAATTTCAAACCGTCCAATTTCGGCTTGCGGAAATGGCGACGGAAATTGCGTTAGGGCGCGCGTTTCTTGACGATGTCATCGAACAGCATATCGCAGGCAAAGACGTCGTGGCAAACGTATCGATGGCGAAATGGTGGATGACAGAAATGGCAAAGCGTGTTGCTTCGGAAGGGATGCAGCTTCACGGAGGATATGGCTATATGGAAGAATACGAGATTGCCAGACGTTACCGCGATATTCCGGTGAGCGCCATTTATGCCGGCACGAATGAAGTGATGAAAATGATCATTGCGAAACATCTTGGGCTTTAGGGGGGATTTTGTTGCTTGCTGGAATAAAAGTCATTGATTTTTCCCATTATCTCCCCGGTCCGTTTGCGAGTCTTCGCTTAGCGGATTTAGGGGCGGAAGTAATCAAAATCGAGCCGAAAACAGGCGATCGAATGCGGGAGTTAGCTGATGATTACCTTTTTGATGCGAACAATAAAAACAAAAAAAGCATCGCGCTCGATTTGAAGGACGAGCAAGATGTTCAAATCGCGCAACAGCTCATCCGCGAAGCAGACGTCGTTATCGAAAGTTTCCGCCCCGGTGTCATGAAAAAGTTTGGGCTTGGCTATGAAGATGTATCCGCCCTCAACCGATCGATCGTATATTGTTCGATTAGCGGCTACGGTCAACATAGCCGGTATGCGTCGTTTGGGAGTCATGACTTAAATTATATGGCGCTTTCCGGTGTTTTAGCCCAGCTGAAAGCGGACGGCCGCCCCATTCATCCGACGATCACGCTTGCTGATCTCATTACGAGCATGCATGTCGTCGAACAAGTTGCCGCTGCTTTGTATGCTCGGGAGCGGACGGGAGAAGGGCGTTATATAGACGTTGCCCTTGTCGACGGCTTACTTTCGATGATGACAAACCATTTTGTAGTAGAACACTATACGGGGCAAAAAAACGGGATTCCTGTATTAGCTGGAACGGTTGTGTCGTATCATTTGTACGAAACGAAAGACGGGCGCTATATGGCGCTTGCCGCGCTGGAAGCACACTTTTGGCGCAATTTTTGTGACGCAGTCGAAAAGCCAGAATGGTACGAAGGACATTTATCGGCAGCTTGTGACAGTAATTCTTTGTTTCTTGAAATCAAGCAGTTGTTTCGCACGAAAACGTTCCAACAATGGATTGCGTTTGCCGAGCAAGTCGATTGTTGCTTAACGCCGGTATTCGAAACGGATGAAGCGAAAACGTGGTTTGCAAATAACGCGTACCGAAAAATGATTCATATCGACAACGACCACATCGAAGTAGCAACCCGCTACGACGAACATTTTTTTACTAGACGTACACGAGCACCAAAGCTAAACGAACATGGAGGAGTGCATGCATATGATGAACGTTCCATTAAATATTGCGACAATGCTTGAACGGGCAGAAAAGTTTTTTCCGAAAAAACAAGTCATTTCGCGGATGAAGAATGGGCTTGTCCGCCATACGTATCAAGAAATTGGCGAACGTACAAGAAAGCTTGCTAGTGCGTTACGAACACTTGGCGTCCATACAGGAGACCGCGTCGGTACGTTTGCATGGAACCATCATCGCCATTTAGAAGCGTATTTTGCCATTCCAGGCATCGGGGCGGTGTTGCATACGATTAACATTCGGCTGTCGCCGCAGCATATCGCCTATATTATTAATCATGCGAACGACCGCGTACTATTGATTGACGACGACCTACTGCCGCTCATTGAACGAGTGAAAGACGAAATAAATGTCGAAACGTTTATCATTATGACCGATGACCCCACGCTTCCAGAAACGACGCTTGCGCCTGTTTATCATTATGAGGAATTGCTACAACAAGCCGAGCCGATTTCCTTTGTCAAAGACATTGACGAGCATAGCCCTGCTGGGATGTGCTATACGTCCGCAACAACTGGAAATCCAAAGGGCGTGTTATACTCCCATCGCGGCATCGTTCTCCATAGCATGGCGCTAGGGCTTGCCGATAGCGCGGCGCTGTCGGAATCGGATGTGGCGCTGCCAGTCGTGCCGATGTTTCATGCGAATGCGTGGGGCTTGCCGTTTGCGGCGGTTTGGTTCGGGACGACGCTTGTTATGCCGGGCGCAGCGTTTACGCCGAAACTATTGGCCGAACTGATGGAACAAGAGAAAGTGACGCTTGCGGCTGGTGTGCCGACCGTTTGGCTTGGCTTATTGAATGAGTTGGAAAAAGGCACGTACGATTTACGCAGTGTGACGCGCATTTTATGCGGTGGTTCAGCAGCGCCAAAAGGAATGATTCGCGCCTTTGAAGAAAAATACGGCATCCCGTTCGTGCACGCCTACGGCATGACGGAAACGAGTCCGCTTGTCGTCTTATCGCGTCTAAAAAGCTACCAGCAGCACGTATCGAACGAAGAAAAATTGGACATCCGTGC
>NZ_JAILZV010000149.1 GCF_023512315.1 Anoxybacillus sp. | reverse complement strand
TTAACAACGCCGCTCGAAGAAAACTGGACGTTCGGTCTTGGAAAAGTCGGAGCGCTCATAATGGATATCCCAGCAGGGCAAAAGAAAACGTACCAATTTGCGGTTTGTTTCTATCGTGGTGGTTATGCCACAGCGGGAATGGACACGTCCTATTTCTATACCCGTTTCTTCAATAATATTGAGGAAGTCGGCCTTTATGCGTTAGAGCAGGCAGAAGTACTAAAAGAGCAGTCGTTCCGTTCGAATGAGCTCCTTGAAAAAGAATGGCTGTCCGATGACCAAAAGTTTATGATGGCTCACGCGATTCGCAGCTACTATGGCAACACGCAACTTTTAGAACACGATGGCCAGCCGATTTGGGTCGTCAACGAAGGCGAATATCGGATGATGAATACGTTTGATTTAACGGTCGACCAGCTCTTTTTTGAATTGAAAATGAATCCGTGGACGGTTAAAAATGTGCTTGATTTGTACGTGGAACGATACAGTTATGAAGATCGTGTTCGCTTTCCGGAAGAAGAAACGGAATATCTAGGGGGCATCAGCTTTACGCACGACATGGGAGTGGCCAACACGTTCTCGCGCCCGCATTACTCGTCATATGAGCTATATGGAATTAGTGGCTGCTTCTCGCATATGACGCATGAGCAGCTCGTTAACTGGGTTCTTTGCGCTGCCGTATACATCGAACAAACAAAAGATTGGGCATGGCGCGACGAGCGGCTTTCCATTTTGGAGCAATGTCTCGAAAGCATGGTTCGCCGCGACCATCCGGATCCAGAAAAACGCAACGGAATCATGGGGCTGGACAGCACGCGGACGATGGGTGGCGCGGAGATTACGACATATGATAGTTTAGATGTTTCCCTTGGCCAGGCGCGTAATAACTTATATTTAGCAGGGAAGTGTTGGGCAGCTTATGTTGCACTTGAGAAGCTGTTTCGTGATGTTGGAAACGAAGAACTCGCCGTGCTAGCTGGCGAACAAGCGGAAAAATGCGCGATGACAATCGTAAGCTATGTGACGGATGACGGATATATCCCGGCGGTAATAGGCGAAGGAAACGATTCGAAAATTATTCCAGCCATTGAGGGGCTTGTATTCCCGTATTTTACAAATTGCCACGAGGCGTTAAAAGAAGATGGACGTTTTGGGGAATATATTCAAGCGCTACGTACCCATTTGCGTTATGTATTACAAGAAGGAATTTGCCTCTTTCCCGATGGAGGATGGAAAATTTCGTCGACAAGTAACAACTCGTGGTTAAGCAAAATTTATTTATGCCAATTTATCGCCCGCTATATTTTAGGATGGAAGTGGGATGAACAAGGAAAACGGGCAGATGCGGCTCATGTTGCTTGGTTGACCCACCCGGAACTTTCCATTTGGAGCTGGAGCGACCAAATTATTGCAGGCGAAATTAGCGGCAGCAAATATTATCCGCGCGGTGTGACTAGTATTTTATGGTTGGAGGAGGGGAGATGAACGGACTATATTCGGAGAAGGGAATGTTCTACCGTTTATGTGAATGGGGAATGAAGTTAGCGTATGTAAATATCCTTTGGTTTTTCTTCACTTTCATAGGGATGATAGTGGCAGGGATTGCCCCGGCCTCTGTCTCTTTATTTACTGTTATGAGAAAGTGGCTAACTGGACAAGAGGATATTCCTGTATTTCAGACGTTTTTTTCTACATACAAGAAAGAATTTTGGCGAGCAAATGTGCTAGGATGTGTTTTAGGGACTGGAGCGAGCATATTATTTCTTGACTTTTTATATATGACTCATGTTAGCAGAATTTTACAACCTATTATTTTGGCACTTTTGTTGACGATAGCGATGTTTTATTTCATTATTTGTATTTATATTTTTCCAGTTTATACCCACTACCATTTGCGAATAGTTCAATATATAAAACATTCATTTTTCATTGGAATAGCCAATCCGGCAATAACATCGATGATCATTATGTCTGTTATTTTGTTATGTCTGTTGTTTGTGTATATCCCAGCAATCATCCCGTTCTATGGAGTTAGTTTATGCTCCTTTATTGTGATGAAGGGAACATTAGAGTGTTTCCGAAAAATAGAGAAGAGATTGTCATAAATTTATAACAAATTAACTTTGTTTATCTGATAGACAAACAAACAAAAAGACGTTATACTAATAGCAGAAGTTCGCTCTCATTAAAAATGACGAGGAGGATGTTAATATGGCGTATTTTGAAAACGTTGACAAAGTGGTGTATGAAGGTCCGGCGTCGAAAAACCCGCTTGCGTTTAAGTTTTATAATCCGGAAGAAAAAGTCGGGGATAAAACGATGGAGGAGCATTTGCGCTTTTCGGTGGCGTATTGGCACACATTTGTTGGGGACGGGGCAGATCCGTTTGGGGTTGGTACGGCGATTCGCCCGTGGAACCGATACAGTGGAATGGACCTAGCAAAAGCACGTGTCGAGGCAGCGTTTGAACTGTTTGAAAAATTAAATATCCCGTTTTTCTGCTTCCATGATGTCGATATTGCCCCAGAAGGAGCGACATTAAAAGAAACATACCAAAACTTAGATACGATTGTCGATATGATCGAAGAATACATGAAAACAAGCAAAACGAAGTTGCTTTGGAATACGGCAAACTTATTTACTCATCCACGCTTTGTGCATGGTGCGGCGACTTCTTGCAACGCGGATGTGTTTGCATACGCAGCAGCAAAAGTAAAGAAAGGATTAGAAATCGCCAAACGGCTTGGGGCGGAAAACTACGTATTTTGGGGCGGCCGCGAAGGGTACGAAACGCTATTAAATACAGACATGAAGCTCGAATTAGATAATTTAGCCCGCTTTTTACACATGGCGGTTGACTATGCGAAAGAAATTGGTTTTGACGGACAATTTTTAATCGAGCCAAAGCCGAAAGAACCGACAAAACACCAATATGACTTCGACGTCGCAACCGCGTTAGCGTTTTTACAGACGTACGGATTAAAAGATTATTTCAAATTCAACATTGAAGCAAACCATGCAACGTTGGCAGGACATACGTTTGAACACGAACTTCGCGTCGCGCGCATTCACGGCATGCTCGGTTCGGTCGATGCGAACCAAGGCGACCTGCTGCTTGGCTGGGATACAGACGAATTCCCAACAGACTTGTACTCTACTACGCTCGCAATGTATGAAATTTTACAAAACGGCGGGCTTGGAAAAGGTGGGTTGAACTTTGATGCGAAAGTAAGACGCGGTTCGTTTGAACCAGAAGACTTGTTCTACGCTCATATTGCGGGCATGGATAGCTTTGCGATCGGCTTGAAAGTGGCGCATCGGTTAATCGAAGACCGCGTATTCGAGTCAGTCATTGAAGAACGATACAAAAGCTATACCGAAGGAATCGGTCGCGACATTGTGGAAGGAACGGCGAATTTCCGTACGTTAGAGGCGTATGCGCTGCAACTTGGCGATATTCGCAACCAATCCGGGCGGCAAGAGCGGTTGAAAACGTTGCTTAACGAATATTTACTTGACGTTTGTGCCAGTCGGTAAGAAATGAGGGATACACTTGGAACACGTCATCGGCATCGATATCGGAACAAGCGCTGTTAAAGTGCTGCTTGTCGATTGGACAGGAAAAGTAAAAGCAGAAAGCACAGAACCGTATCCATTGTATCAGCCGCACTCTGGATATAGCGAGCAAAACCCAGAAGATTGGGTAGAAAAAACGGTTATTGCATTACGAAAAGTGTTAGCAACCGCAAACATTGATCCTCATTCGGTTGTCGGGCTAAGTTTTTCTGGGCAAATGCACGGCTTAGTATTATTAACGGAAACGAATGAAGTTGTACGCCCAGCGATTCTCTGGAACGACACAAGAACGACGGAACAATGTCGAGAAATCGAAGCACGTATAGGAAAAGAAAAGTTATTAGCCATTACGAAAAACGAAGCGTTAGAAGGGTTTACACTACCGAAATTATTATGGGTAAAAAAGCACGAGCCGCATCTTTACAAACAGGCTCATACGTTTTTGTTGCCGAAAGACTATGTGCGGCTGCGATTCACCGGTCATGTCGCGATGGAATATTCCGATGCGGCAGGAACGTTGCTTTTGGATATCCAAAAAAAGGAATGGAGTAGCGATATTTGCCAAGCGCTCGACATGGATAGCCAGCTATGCCCTCCATTAGTGGGAGCAACAGACTATGTTGGAACGCTGCTTCCGGAAATCGCGGAGAAAACAGGGCTTCCTACAAGCGTCAAAGTATTTGCCGGCGGGGCAGATAACGCATGCGGCGCAGTCGGTGCAGGAATTTTAGAAGAAGGGCAAACGATGTGCAGCATCGGCACGTCTGGGGTTGTCCTTGCGTTTGAGCAAACTGGAGAAAAAGATTTTGCTGGAAAAGTGCATTATTTTAACCACGCCAAACCGAATTCGTACTATATTATGGGCGTTACATTGGCTGCAGGGTATAGCTTTGACTGGTTCAAGCGCACATTTTTTCCCGAAGTTTCTTTTTCGGAACTCGTGCAACACGCGGCTAAATCGCCCATTGGTGCAAACGGATTATTATTTACACCGTATATCGTCGGCGAGCGGACGCCTTATGTGGATGCGGATATACGCGCTTCATTTATCGGAGTCGATGCGGCGCATACTACATCGGATTTTGCTCGTGCGGTGTTAGAAGGAATTACGTTTTCCTTAAATGAATCGGTCGAAATCATCAAAGCGAGCGGAAAACGAGTCGATACGGTCGTATCAATTGGCGGTGGGGCAAAAAGTATCGAGTGGCTGCAAATGCAAGCAGATATATTTGCCACACCAATTGAAAAATTGAAACAAGAACAAGGCCCAAGCATGGGAGCGGCGATGATTGCTGCATACGGTTGCGGCTGGTTTTCCTCCTTAGAACAATGCGCCCGTGCGTTTAAAGAAGTAGAACGGGTAGTTGCGCCAAATCCAGCAGCAGTAGAGCGCTACCGCGAGCTGTTTGCGTTGTATCGTGACATCTACCCGCAAACAAAAGAAATAACGAAAAAACTAAAAACGTTCCGTCCATAACACGCGCCGGCAACATGCCGGCCGTTTTTTATATAAAAATCGACATGATTGGAAGGAAATGAGTCTCTTTTTGTCGAACACTACATACCTACGTGGGAATTTAAGGTGTTTATGAAAGATAAACAAAATTTCTCTATCATTCGACAGCACACGTCGGGAAAATGCGCTATGATAGAAAATAAGAGGGAGGAGAGAAAAGGATGTATTGGGAGGAAGTGAAAAAAATACTTGCCCAAGAATTATCGGCGCATTCGTTTGAACGGTGGATTGGCAGCACAACAGCAGTTATCGACCACGACTGGGTAATCGTGAAATGTACCGATGAACAGCAACGGAACATGTTACAGATGAAATACGGCTCGCTCATAATCGATGCTGTTCAGGCGATTTTTGGCTCATCGATGACGGTTGTGTTAGCCATCGAAGAAGAATACGAACGATTGGCGAAGCGATATGCGCCGATGAGCTTACGCGAATATGTCTTAGCGCTTGAGCAGCGAATGCAGCAATTAGAAGAACGCGTCCAACGCTGCGAACAACTCATCGACCAGCTACAACAACCGAATATCGTTCATTAACGAAAAGGCTCGTTCATGACCAATGGACGAGCCTTTTCGTTCGATGAATTCATGTTATAAAAAGTAACAAATAAATTGTTTTTCACGATTTCTATGTACGTATATTTAAAAACTATGTAATATATTTTTACATTGTGAGCGATAAAAAATAACGAGATGATAAGATAAAACTAACATAAGTATAGGGGGGAGAGAGGATGGTGCAAAAAAGCAAAGAAATCGGGGTGTTTACGTTGCTGTTTTTAGTATGCAAACTATGGTTTCAGCGGTAACTAACATGTCACGGAGGGATGGAGCGATGGAAAAAAAGAAACTTGTATTAATCGGAAACGGGATGGCGGGTGTACGCTGCATCGAAGAGATTTTAAAAATCGATCGCGATTTATTTGATATTACGATTTTCGGAAGCGAGCCGCACCCGAACTATAATCGCATTTTATTATCAACCGTCTTGCAGGGCGATACGTCGATTGCAGATATTACGATGAACGACTGGGATTGGTATCGAAACAACAATATTCGTTTGTTTGTCGGTGAAACGGTGGTGCAAATCGACAAAGAAAAACAACAACTCCGGACGGACAAAGGACGAACCGTTTCGTACGATGAGCTAATTATCGCTACAGGGTCAAAACCGTTCATGTTGCCAGTCCCTGGGGCAGACAAAAAAGGGGTTACTGCGTTTCGGGATATTAAAGACTGCGAAATGATGATGGAATATGCCAAAACGTATAAAAAAGCAGCAGTCATCGGCGGCGGCTTGCTTGGTTTAGAGGCTGCGAGAGGTCTTTTAAATTTAGGGATGGAAGTGGATGTCATCCATATTTTTGACTATTTAATGGAACGCCAATTAGACCCAACGGCATCGAAGCTGTTGCAGCGTGAATTAGAAAAACAAGGAATGAATTTCTTGCTTAAAAAAGAAACAGCCGAAATTTTTGGAGAGAACCGTGTCGAAGGAGTGCGGTTTAAAGATGGCACAGAAATCGCTGCCGACTTAGTGGTCATGGCGGTCGGGATTCGTCCGAATATCGATTTAGCGCAGGAAAGCGGAATCGCGGTAAATCGAGGAATTATCGTCAACGATTATTTAGAAACGAACGTTCCGCACATTTATGCCGTTGGGGAATGTGCAGAGCATCGCGGCGTTGTATACGGTCTTGTTGCACCGCTTTATGAACAAGGAAAAGTGTTGACCGAAGCGATTTGTGGGATAAAAACTCGCCCGTACGAAGGTTCCGTCGTTTCGACGCAACTAAAAGTATCTGGGGTCGAC
>NZ_JAILZV010000148.1 GCF_023512315.1 Anoxybacillus sp. | reverse complement strand
TCGACGACGACCCCGTATTCTCCATTCACCGATACCGCCACAGCATACGGGTCGACCGCTTCTCGCCAAACAAGGTTAATACATGCTAAATACGTATAATATATCCCATCTAAATTACCCAGTACTGTTGCACACCATACTCCTTTTTCCCCACGCTGCATCGAGATTTGTTCTTCTTTTCCCGTTTTCTCGTCAAGGAGCTTTAGTTTTACTTCTGTTGCTGTCGGTGCCCAAAGTTTAAACGTGGTCGCCTCAGCGCTGTACGTAATTCCAAGATCGCCATCGTAATAAAATTGTTCGTCGAATGCTTCCGTGCGAATAACCGCCCCCATTTGCAAATCGGTAAACGCTCCATGTTCTTCATAAATGAAATAACTTTTTCCGATTTCCAACGAAACACTAGGGGTGCATTCGTATTTAATGCTCGTCCATAAATCTTCGCGTTTCGTAATTTGTAGTGCGTGTCGTTCTCCGGTTGGCGTTTGGATTGTAAATGATCGCACTATCCCTTGGCAATACGATTTCGGTACTAAAATCGTAATCGTTTCCATTGTATCTAAATATGCTTCAAACGTCCGATGAACCGTTCTCACTCCATCACCCCCATTCCTTCCCCATTTCTTCCCCATTTCTTCTCGCTTATCATTCTTCCTGCCATTGCCGTTCATAATAATGGCTATAGCAATGTTGCAATAAATGCGAAGTTGCTTTGAGCTGAGCGTGCTTTAGCGGCGCTGTTAAGCTGCGTATGGAAGCAAACCATTGATCGTAATACCGTTTATCAATCAGCTGCACGTCGCTTGGCGCGTAGCGATAGTCAAGGTAGCCAGTGCGGTTAAGTACCGCTTTTTTAATCGGCAATTCAATTGCATAATGTTCATATAAATCCTTTACAATTTTTTCGGTTCGATACAATGAAATGAGTGGGTTTACTAATTTTTTCTCACCCTCTTTTCCCATCTCTGTCCAAAATCGTTCGCTAGATCCGACGATAATTTCTCCTTCCGCAAACGTCACACACCACGTCGCAGTCGGACTAACTAAAATAATATCCAGTTCCACTGGAGCATTTTTCACTAAAAAAACGGGCTTGTATAAGCATAAATACGTATCCGGAAACCGCTGGAGAAAATACTTCAATCGTTCTTCGTAATAAAATTTTTTGTCGACTACCGATTCATATTTGACCGTCGAGCTCGCCCATTTTATTTGCAGCTGGAACACTTTTTCAAGAAATAATATTTTCAACTCATCGATCGTTTTCGGCTCGGTCACAAACAACGAAGCAAAAAAACGCTCTTCTTCCGACACGACCGGCTTGACTTCTTCTTCCGCGCTAGAACGCTTCCACCATTGCTTCATCGATTGCCAAAACGACGGTTTCTCTTCTAACCATTGAAGCGATGTATCCGCAGGAGAATCTGTATCCCCGTTTTCCCATTCTTCTTTTACCCTCTCCCATTGCTTTTTCTTCAAACGAATAAATTCGCTCGCGTACCGATAGACGTCCGTTTCATACCTAGAAATGTAGTCTTGCAACTTAATCAACTGCCCCACGATTCGTGCCCCCTGAGATTAGTTTTTTCTCCTCACGAAGTGAAAACGAAGCAATCGCCTCATATTTTGGTATCCGATCAAGATGGGTTTGGTACAGGACTATTTCGCGTACTGAAACGTGCCCTTCTACCGCGGCCGGCAAGTCCGCCAATCGAAACGGTTTCTCTTCTTTCCATTTACGTGCCAACGTAATATGCGGTGCAAACGGACGATCATCTAATGAAAAACCGAGCGTCCGGCACGCCTCGTATACGTCGTGCCGAAGCGACCATAACGTTTCTTCCCGCTCGATTCCTTGCCATAAAATCCGCGGAGAAGACGGTGTTCCGAACGTCCCTATTCCTTTTAACGTTAAGGAAAACGGCGGATAGTTGTTGCAAATAGCCCTCATTTTTCCTTTCACTTCCTGCAACTGCTTGGCAGAAACCGCACCTAAAAAAGCGAGTGTTAGATGGTAATCGTCGCTGTGCACCCACGTGCGAAATGGAAAACGCGGCGTTATTTTCTCACACCAATTGGCAATCTTCCGCTTAATTTCATCAGCAATTGGAACTGCAAGGAAATAATGTGTTTGCTTCATGTCTGTTCCTCCAGCCATTATGTCCTATTGTATGCATTTTTCCGATGTATCATCATTAATACTAATAAAATTGCTAATCCACCAAACGTTAAGATGCTGAAAAACAAATATACTACTCCGATGTGGCTACGTTCTAAAATATAGCCGCCGACAAACGTACAAAACCAACTTCCGACGCCATTGCCAACGGCAGAATAGAGGGAAACCGCTGTTACGCGCACCTCGGTCGGGGAAGTGTCGCGAACATATTGCAAGGCAGCAGGGATAAATAATCCGACCGAAAATCCTTGGGCAATCGTAGTCGCATACACAAGCCAAAGCGACGGCTCAAAATAGTAAAACAGCCAACGAAAAGCAGAAATCGTTGCGGCGAATGCTAAAATAGAAAGTATCCCATATCGCCGAAGCAACCGATCGGCTATTTTCATAAACGGAGCTTCACTTCCTGCCGCTAACAAAAAGGCAAAACCGACACCCGTCAACGTTCCGCCGATTTCTTTGACAAACACGCCAAAATAAAAATTGTTGGCATAAATCGGACCAAACACGAGAAACGTCACAATTAAAAATAAGACGAATGCAGGAATATGAAAGAGCTGCTTCACCCCTTGCTTCATTTCAACGCGCATCGGTTGGCTTTCCCGCGGCAATTTCCAAGCAAGCGTTGCAGAAAATAATAAAATACATGCAAAGACAGGAAAAATTACGGAGAGTGAAAACGTCTCGGATAGCCACCCACCGACAAGTACAGATACAGCAAATCCAATCGCTCCCCATAATCGAATAGAGCCGTAGTTTCCTTTTGTTTTTTGCACATAGCTTAACGTAATGCTATCCGACAGCGGAACGACCGCACTTTGCATAAACGCCAATAATACAGCAGCAACAGCAATCCATGTATATTGCTGCATAGACGCATAGAATAATCCAGAAAGGGCGGTACCAATGAGCGAAACGGCCAATACTTGCACCGGCTTTCTCGTATAATCGCTAATCATTCCCCAGAGCGGCTGGACAAAAATCATCACGATCGGACTAATCGACATAATCGTACCAATTTGTGTCCCGGACAGCCCCACTTCATTTTTTAAATAGACCGACAGAAGCGGGAAAAGAGAGCCAAAGCCAAAAAACGTAAAAAAATAAAAAAGCGGAAAAATGATGTTTAGTGGTGTCGTACCACGACGAACGGTAATTTCCATGTCCCCACGTCCTTTCAGAAAAAACACCGCCCGACACCGAGCGGTTAGTTTTATTGTAACATATTTTGGAAAGTTTTTCACTTGGCAAGTTCATAAATCGCTTGGGCATAAATCGCGGTCGCCTTTAATAAATCATCAATGATAATATATTCGTCTTTTTGATGCGCAACGTCTGGTCGTCCAGGGAATAATGGTCCAAACGCCACGCCAGCTTGTAACGAACGAGCATACGTCCCACCGCCAATCGAAAGCAACTCGGCGCGGTGGCCTGTCTGTTCTTCATAGACGCGTTTTAATGTTTGAATAAGCGGATGATTTTGATCGACATGGTGCGGTTTAGAATAGCTAAACTGCGTCATCGAAAACCCGTATTGTGCAGCAACCATTTCCATCGTCCGCTTCGTATCCTCTACATCCTTTGTGACGGGAACACGCAAATTAATACCGATCGTCCCGCCGTTTCCTTTCGTATATGACATAATACCGACATTCACCGTAAGATCACCGGTAATGTCATCACGATACGCAATACGAATGTTTTTTCCACGCGAATCGCCATAGAAACGCTCTAGCAGTTGGACAAAGGACCGAGCATCGCCGTTTAGCGGAAGAGTCGCTAAAAAGTGCGCTGCATACAACCCAGCATTTTTCCCGTGCTCCGGCTCCATCGCATGGGCAGAAACCCCTTCGAGCTGAAGAGTGAGCGTACCTTCTTGAACAACCGATTTTCCATTAACGTTGTTTTCTGCTAAAAAGCGTTCAAATCGCTGTTGGACTCCTGCTAACCGCTCATGCGTCCCATACAATACGGCTTCCGCTGCATCTGGTACCATATTATATCGGCGACCGGAGTGAAACGACTTCAGCGTGAGTTCGCCATTTTCATCTTCCCTGTTTCTTGTTTGTTGTAAAGTAAGATCGGCAATTCCTTTTTCCGCATAAATAATCGGAAAATCGGCATCTGGCGCAAAACCTATCGTTGGCATTTCTTCGCGCGCAAAATAATGGTCGACACAGCGCCAATCACTTTCTTCATCTGTGCCGATAATCATGCGCACTCGCTTACTTAGCGGCAAACCGAGTTCTTTGACGATTTTCATTGCATAAAACGCCGCCATCGTTGGTCCCTTATCATCAATCGCTCCACGCGCATATATTTTTCCTTCACGAATTTCTGCGGCAAACGGATCACTCGTCCACCCATCTCCTGGAGGAACGACATCGACATGGCATAAAATACCGAGCAATTCTTCTCCGCTTCCCATTTCAATATGTCCTGCAAAACCGTCAACGTTTTTGACGATAAACCCTTCTTCTTGTCCTTTTTTTAATAAAAATTGTAACGCATCATCAATTCCTTTGCCAAATGGCGCTTTTTCGGTTGCACTCGTTTCATCGAGCACACTTGGAATTTGTAACAATTGTCTTGTATCGCGAAGCAACGCTTCTTTTCGTTTCATCACTTCTTCCATCCAATGGATTGTCATCCAGCACCCTCCTTCTCGACATTTCTCCCTTGCCAACGTACCATAGAAAGCAGAAAAAAGTCAAAAAGGAATCATTCGTTTCGAATATTACAACGATATTAAAAATGTTGAAATATTTCGTAAATCTAAGCGAAAATGTAGCATTTTCCCTCCCTTTTCGTGTAAAATAGTAGTAAAACAAAATAGCAAAATAATCTCTCATCTTAGAAGCAGCGCTGATGTTATGCCATGCGAATTACGTAAGGATAGGGAGTGGTCTTTTGAAACCTTCTACTCATCGGATGCTAACACGGATTAAGTCTGTTTACATGTTTATCAGCGAAAGAGGCACCGTGACAACGCAAGAACTCGTTGATGAATTTGGCATCACTCCACGGACGATTCAGCGTGATTTGAACGTGTTAGCATATAATGACTTGGTTTGCAGCCCAAGCAAAGGCAAATGGATGGTAACCAATAAGAAGGTGAGAATGTCCTCTTAAAAAGGTCATACAAAAAAGGTGAGAGGTTATACAAACAAATGGTGAGCCTCAACATACCAAAACAATCGATATAGAAAAGGAACCTCAAGAAAGGTTCCCTTTTTTTGTGTCGAGCGGTACATATTGTTTTAACTGCTCCACTTCTTCCTCTGTCAATTCCCGATACTCTCCTAAGGCAAGGGTCGGGTCAAGCGATAGAGGTCCCATTTGTATTCGCTTCAAATATACGACCCGTTTACCTACTGCTTGAAACATTCGTTTCACTTGATGGAATTTCCCTTCTGTAATCGTCACTTCTACCTCGGAACGAAGACCAGCTGATAAAATTACAAGCTTGGCCGGCTTTGTTTCATACCCGTCATCAAGAACAACGCCGCGACGGAACGTTTCTATATCTTCTTTTGTCACTTCCCCGTCAATGATCGCAAAATACGTTTTTGGCACATGCTTTTTCGGAGACAGCAATTGATGGGCAAGCTGCCCATCGTTGGTTAATAGCAACAAGCCTTCCGTATCTTTATCAAGCCGTCCGACAGGAAACGGTGCGAACACCCGATCCTCTTCTTCTAATAGATCAATGACCGTTTCTTCCATATCTTCCGTTGCGGAAATGACGCCGGGTGGCTTATTCATCATGAAATAAATAAATTGCTTATACTCCACTTCTTCGCCCCACACCGTCACCGTTTGCTCTGAAGGGTTGACTTGCGTCTTCGGGTCTTTCACGATAATATCGTCCACTTTCACCACGCCTGATTTCAATAGTTTTTTTACTTCTTTGCGCGTTCCATATCCCATATTCGCGAGCATTTTATCAATTCGCAAACACAATCCCTCCCTTATGAAAATTTTGCAAGTTAGGCATTTACCTAGTCCGCTTTTTCCCTCATGACATACAATGCTTAAGAAAAAAACGAAAGGAGATTTGCCCATGTACGATTATCGTCCACAACAGCCGAGCGGTGCCTACCCAGGATATCCAGGTGGCACGCCAGGAGGAGTACCGAGCGGCTATCCCGGAGGATATCCTGGAAACATTGAACAACGACTAAATCGAATTGAGCGAACACTTGAACGACAAGGAGAACGCATTAACCGCCTCAATCGCCGGTTACAGCGCGTTGAGCGGCAGCTTGGCATTCCATTTTCTAGTGACGGATTTTAGTCACCAAAAGAAGGTCGGTTTACGATACCGCCTTCTTTTTTCGTTGTAAAAAAGTGAATCGCTCTCCAAATAATAAGGCGAGTAACCCAATTCGTTCGCTCATCACCAAATACACGCCCGCACCAAAAATAGCGCTTATCATCACAATCACAATCGATTCGATTCGTCCCCCATCGTAATGCAATAGCCATTCACACCCATGCAACACGATTGCGACGACGACAGACATAACCGCTGTAAAAATTCCGATTAGCATCGTGCGGCGAATCACAAGTTTATACCGATAGTTGGTATATTTTTTAATAATCCATAAGTTCAATGTCACAGACACGAAATACCCGAGCGTCGTTGCTAATACCGCACCTATTGTCGCAAATTGCGTAATGAAAAATGTATTAAGTAAAAGCTTCACCAATAATCCAAGCGTTAAACTAACCACCGTAAAGCGCTGCTGATTAATTCCTTGCAACACCGCTGCCGTCACAGAAAACAGCGCAAATAAAATCGCCGT
>NZ_JAILZV010000147.1 GCF_023512315.1 Anoxybacillus sp. | reverse complement strand
TTCTCACTGCTTTGTCCTCCTTAAAAAATAGTAAAACGCTTCTAGTAAGCTACCAGAAGCGCTGACTATAAGGATAATGGACAAAAGAAAGAGCTATCTTTTGCATACATCAAAAGATAAAAACACTTTCGTTCCCCACTATACCTCGTAGTCAAGCTATTTACGGTAGCTTGGTAGAAACTCTCAGGCCATATCCCCGAGATTATACGACGGATTTTGACAATATTCGTTTTTCCATTTACATTTTAGCAATGGGATTCCATACCGTCAAGATAAAAAACGAACATTTTATAAAAAATGTTCGTTTTTGTTCGTTTTTATTCCCACTCAATCGTCGCCGGTGGCTTGCTTGTAATATCATACACGACGCGGTTAACATGCGGTACTTCATTAACAATGCGCGTTGAAATGACCTCTAACACATCCCATGGAATTCTTGCCCAATCGGCGGTCATGCCGTCGATGGATGTTACCGCCCGAATGCCGACCGTATAATCATATGTGCGCGCATCCCCCATTACGCCGACGCTACGAATGTCCGGCAACACGGTGAAGTACTGCCAAATTTCTCGATCTAACCCCGCTTTTTTAATCTCTTCCCGTAAAATCGCATCCGATTCGCGAACGATTTCTAGCTTTTCTTCCGTTACTTCGCCGAGCACACGAATCCCTAGTCCTGGTCCTGGGAACGGCTGACGCCATACAATATCATCTGGAATTCCTAACTCTGTTCCGAGCGCGCGTACTTCATCTTTGAAAAGGGTGTTTAGCGGCTCGATAAGCGTAAATTTCATATCTTCTGGCAATCCACCAACGTTATGATGCGATTTAATCGTTTGCGCCGTCGCTGTACCACTTTCGATAATGTCTGTATACAGTGTTCCTTGCACTAAAAATTCAATTCCTTCCAGTTTTGCCGCTTCGTCATCGAATACGTAAATAAACTCGTTGCCGATAATTTTTCGTTTCTGTTCTGGATCAGACACACCTTTTAATTTGCTTAAAAACCGCTCTTTCGCATCGACTTTAATGACGTTCATATGAAATCCTTCACGGAACGTCTTCATGACGCTTTCTGCTTCGCCTTTACGGAGCAAGCCGTGGTCGACAAAAATGCACGTCAATTGATCGCCAATCGCTCGATGCACAAGCACGGCCGCTACCGACGAATCAACGCCGCCACTTAAAGCGCAAAGCACTTTTTTATTCCCAACAAGTTCACGAATTTTACGAATTTCATTGTCAATAAAACTGCCCATCGTCCAATCGCCTTTGCATTGGCAAATGTCGAACACAAATTGCTTTAACAAGTCGTTTCCGTAGACAGAATGGCGCACTTCCGGATGGAACTGTACCGCATAAAATTTTCTCGCTTCATCGCTCATCGCCGCGATTGGACATGACGAACTTGTCGCATCCACCGTAAATCTGCTTGGTGTTTCCGTTACTAAATCCCCATGGCTCATCCAAACAACTTGCTCAGACGGCAAGCGATCGAACAATTTCGAAGTATGCTGCACTTGAATTGTCGCTTTTCCGTACTCACGATGCGTTGCTTTTTCGACTTTCCCTCCTAAATGATGGGTCATTAGCTGCATCCCATAACAAATCCCTAAAATCGGCAGCCCTAATTCAAAAATCGCTGGGTCGCACGTGAATGCATTATCATCGTACACACTGTTTGGTCCGCCAGAGAAAATGATTCCTTTGGCGTTCATTGCTTGAATTTGTTGTGCCGTAATCGTATGCGGATGCAACTCACTATAGACGCCAAATTCACGAATGCGGCGAGTAATTAACTGGTTATACTGACTTCCAAAATCAAGAACGACAATCATTTCTTGGTTTTGTTCCACAACTTTCCCCCCAATTTAAAAAATAAAGCTAGAATTCACACCTCTCCAGCAAAAAACGAAGGCAGAATTCTAGCAATAGAACATCTGCCTTCGTAGTCGGGTCATTTACGGTGTCCCGGTAGAGACTCTCGAACCATATTATCGAGGATATACGAAGGTACATTGCGTCTTAAATTTTAATTCATTCTATCAACACTTTCAGATAATGGTCAAGACACCGTCTTTTTTATTAAATTTTCCCACAATTCTTTCATTTCATCCCATTTACCTACTTCATCGTTTTTATAAACGATTCGCTCGTACAAATACGTTAATCGGCTCATCTCGTTCGTGCCAAATGCATCATCTACCAACGTAGCATATTGCCTTAACGTCTGCCCTTGTTTTCGCTGTAGCCCATAATCGCGCAAATGTTTTAACAACGCGAGGTACGCTTTGACAACCGTATCATCGCTATGGCGGTAGCGAAACCGCCATAACGTCACATACGGCCGCCATTTTCTTCTCGTCGCATAAAGTAACCATGTGATGCTAAGCACTGCACAGGTGAGCCATACGATTTTTTTCCATGTAAATAATAACATTACAGTTTCTTTCCAGCTCGGTACCGATGCGCGCTCTTTTTCAATTATACGGTCTAACTTCACGCGCGGCTGCGTAGGCTCCGTCTGTTTCGGAACAGGCGTCGGGACGCTTTTCGGTGTCGTTTCTGTAAAAGAATACGGGTTGCTAAAGCCTTGCGTCGGCTCAAACGGCACCCACCCAACGCCGGAAAAATACACTTCTACCCATGAATGGGCATTGTTATTCGTAACAGTGTACATCTTTTTTCCATCTGCTGATTCGCCAATATATTGCCCCGACGTATATCCTTTCACCCAACGGGCAGGAATGCCGAGCGAGCGAAGCATGACGACCATCGATGTCGAAAAATTATCGCAATACCCTTTTTTCGTGGTAAATAAAAATTGATCGACGTAATCGTCGTCTTTTCCTGGAACCGCCACCTCTTTTGTTTCATATGCAAAGCCGTTAAAGCGGAAATATTGTTCAATCGCCTTCGCTTTTTCGTATGGTGTTGGTTTTTCCTTTGTAATCGTCTGTGCTAGTTCACGCACTCTTTGCGGCAGCTTGTCCGGAAGCTGCGTGTATCGTTCGATAAGCGAACGGTCGTTTACTGGCGGCGCTGCTTTCAATTGTTCGACCGAAAACGTTGGATACTCGTATGTCACTACGTATTCTTGAATTGGCTGAATGTACGATTCGCGGTCGGTCGGATACATTTTTTCATTCGATAGCTGCATACGAAAAACAACGTTTTGTGGGGTGCGGATTGTTTTGACCCCTTCCGGATAGGCTAAATATATACGCGCTTGCGCCATTTGTACATGCGCTGCCACTATCGTTTTTTTCACATTCCCCCACCATGAATGAGTGATGTTCCCGTTGTCAAACGTTTGAATTTGTACCGTATCCCGAGCCTCCCATCCTTTTCCCGTATATACATCTTTCGTTTCAACCCTCCAGTAATGGCGCTGGTCGTCTGTCACAGTAAACACGATCGTATCATCCGCCTCAAACGGTCCACCTAACCGTGAATCGTTCGTCCCGTATCCGATTTTTTTCACCGTCGAAGAAGCGGTGGTCGTTTTTTGTTGCGTTTCTTTTGCATAACCTTTGATAAAGGCGACGGGGTCTGGCCATTGCGGAGGAAGTTTTGGAAGAACATACGCTATCCCTATCGAAAGGCCAATGCTCGCCGTGCATACCAATAGCCATTTGGCATGTATTTTCGAAAATCGTTCGTAATGAAGCCAGCTGACCAAAAAAAAGCCAATAGCAACCAAGCGAACAATCGCCCCGTTGCCGTAAAAAGCGGTGAACGTATCAAGAATCGCAATATAAAGTACCGTTAGCGCATAAAACAGCCAAATTTTCTTCCGAACAAATAGCCAATAGCGAACTAAATATACCATCATCCATAACAAAAGAAAGAAGAGGAAGCTACGAAATACGTTCGTCATCTCCATCCAACGAAAGTGACGAACAATAGTAATGTGCGCAACGACCTCCTGTATCAATAGCGGAAACCAACGAAACGAAAAAAACGGAACATGGAAAAACAACGTGTTGAGTGCATAAAAAATGTAGAACCATTTAAAGCTAGCAGCTAGCCAACGTGGCAGCGGCCAAAGCGAAAGCAATAAACAAAACGCCACAAACCCGATAAAGACATCGACATTTTTCGTATCAGAGACCGTTTTTAGCGGTACTAGCCACTCCCATAAAAGCCAAAACGCAACAAGCGATAACATAAAGCGGTATATTCGCTCTTTTTTTTCACTGTCCACATTACTCACCTCCCACTAAGGCGTTTGCGAACCGTTCTGGTGTGGTGATGATTGTCATTATTCCTTTTCTGCGCAATTGCTCGACTAGGTCTCGTTCCTCATTTGCCACTCCATGTTCGTCGCGTTTTATTAAAAAGACCGTCCCCCGGCGATTTTTAGCAGCGAAATCAGAAAGACAAGCGGCTGTTTCTTTCGTCAGTTTGGATGTGACATAACTTACGGAAACAGATGGCGGCCATTGTGTGATTTCTTGCTGAATAGTACGAGCAAACGGCTGAAGGCTGTCACATGCTGTTTTCGCTAAATGATAAAACAGTTGCTGTAAATGCGCTTCCCCATTCCGGACTGGAAAAATAGAGCGCTCACTCCCGACCGAAATCAATCCGGTTTGTACCCCTTTTTTGATAGCAGCGCGAAGGAAAGAAGCGGTAAACGTGACTAGTTCCTCAAATAATGGGGTAGGCGTACGATCAAGCACAACGACAATATCGTCACTTTGCCGTTCTTCGAATTCTTTTGTCATCAACTCATTTTTTCGTGCCGACGCTTTCCAATGAATCCAAGAAAATCGGTCACCTTGGACGTACTCTCGAACCCCGACTGCCATTGTCATATCACGATGGAGAGGAATGGATGAAGTAGCCCCCCCTTGATCCAACGGAAAGGCAATTTTCTGATATTTCATCTCCACGTAGCGCGGATATACAATAATCGCATCTTCTATTGGAAATGACGTCTCTTTCGTCACCAAACCAATCCAGTCCGTCATCGTTACGCGAATGGCGGAAAATACATGCTCCCCGCGCGGCAAATGAGAAACGGCATAGGTGCATGAATACGTTTTTCGCCAAAATAGCGGCACCGCGCGATTTTGTCCGGGTTGCTGCAATGCAAGCGGCCAATTTTCCTCGACCATCACATAGGCGAGCGGAACGAAAAACGGCAAATGAAGCGAAATCGTCACGGTCAACGTCTCTCCCGCATAATACGACGAAGAAGCAATCGTTCGCGTTACTTGGATGCGGCGAAGAGGATAGGCTGCAATCACTAACGCACATAATCCGAACGGCAAAAAACTATAAAATAAAAACCAGCTGACAAACCCGCCTTGAAACATCGCATAAGAAAATAGAACACCGATTAGCGCCAGCACGGTTCCTACTTGGCGGATAAATGTGAATTTTTTTTTCATGCTTAACACTACCTTTGCACCGGCACCGGGGTGCGCGAAAGCAGTTGCATAATTACTTCTTCGGCGGAGAGTCCGTCAAACTTCGCTTCCGGCTTTAAAATGAGTCGATGCGAAAGTACGTATGGGGCTAAAAACTGGACGTCGTCCGGAATGACAAAATCACGGCTATACATAAACGCATATGCTTGTGCCGCTTTCATTAATGCGACCGAACCGCGCGGGCTTACTCCTAAATAAATCGAAGCGTGTGAACGAGTACGCTGCACAATTTCGACAATGTACCGTTTAATTGGCTCACCGACGTATACTTCTTTCACGTGTTTCTGCAAGGAAAGCAATTCCTCCACCGCAATGACCGGCTGCAGATCGTCAATCGGTGCTTTCCTTTCGACGCGGTGTAATATATCGATTTCTTCTAAAAGCGACGGATAGCCCATTTTCATTTTAAGTAAAAACCGGTCTAACTGCGCTTCCGGCAACGGATACGTCCCCTCATATTCAATTGGGTTTTGCGTCGCCATCACAAAAAATGGACGCGGTAACGGTCTTGTGATGCCATCAACCGTGATATTCCCTTCTTCCATCGCCTCCAATAAAGCCGATTGTGTTTTCGGTGAGGTACGATTAATTTCATCTGCCAAAATAATATGCCCCATAATCGGACCTGCTTTATACTCAAATTGTCCTTCTTTCGGATTATAAATGGACACACCTGTCACGTCGCTAGGAAGTAAATCAGGAGTAAACTGAATGCGTCTGAACTGGGCACTGACTGACTTCGCCAACGCCCGAACGAGCATCGTCTTTCCGACGCCCGGAACATCTTCCAATAACACATGCCCTCCTGCGAGCAAAGCAACGATGCTTAATGTCGTAACATCTCGCTTTCCGATTATTACTTTTTCGATATTTTGCACAATATTTGCGATTTGCGGCTGTAACATTTCCTTTTCCATCTTCAAACTCCTCTTTCTCTTTGTTCCATTATTTTCACATTCTACGTTTAATATGAAAAATCCTTTAAAAAATAAAAAGAACCTAGACTCCAAATGGAATCTAGGTTCTCATCGTCTATTACATCATGCCGCCCATGTCAGGCATGCCTGGTGTGTTTTTGTTTTCTTCTGGTTTGTCCGCAACGACTGCCTCTGTTGTTAAGAACATAGCGGCAACAGATGCTGCGTTTTGAAGTGCAGAGCGAGTTACTTTTGTTGGGTCAACAATACCAGCTTCGATCATGTCTACCCATTCGCCAGTTGCAGCGTTGAAGCCCACGCCAGGCTTTTCGTTTTTCAAGCGCTCAACAATGACAGATCCTTCTAATCCAGCGTTTTGGGCAATTTGGCGAACTGGCTCTTCGATTGCGCGAAGAACGATTTTCACACCTGTTGCTTCGTCGCCTTCTGCTTCGATCGCAGCTACTTTGCTGTAAACGTTCATTAACGCTGTACCACCGCCGGCTACGATACCTTCTTCAACAGCCGCACGTGTAGAGTTCAATGCGTCTTCAATGCGCAATTTGCGTTCTTTCAATTCTGTTTCTGTCGCTGCACCAACTTTAATGACCGCAACGCCGCCAGCTAATTTCGCTAAGCGCTCTTGTAATTT
>NZ_JAILZV010000146.1 GCF_023512315.1 Anoxybacillus sp. | reverse complement strand
GCGTTCTTGTTCGAGGGAAGAGGCAGAAAAGCTTGTGTTCAGTCATATGATTCTGTGTTTTTTAGTAAAATAATGGACAATCAACACTCGTGACATTTTTATCATTTACATCGTTATTTTTCGACAGTCGAAAAAATGAAGGTAAACTTCTCAGTTGCATGTATATAGTAACGTGGAGGGGATGCAGATGCAATTTTACTACGGTCAGCAAATGCCGCTTCGCATTTTAGATGAAGCGGAATTTTGGAAACATCAAGAGGAAGAGCATACCGTTGTCATTCGCGAGCTTGTGACCGGATTAGAACAACCGTTTGTCGAGGCGTTGCAAAAATGGGAAGAAGCGTTGTCAGCTACTCATCAGCAAATCGTCGGCTATATCGAATCCGTTGTTCGCGTGGGGGCATATGTACCTAACGAACTGTATCAGCAAGTGTTGCATTTAGTATCGTTTTGTTTACAAAGAACAATCGGAGAAAGCCGATGCAGGGCGTAGCCCGTCTTTAGACATGGGATGAACCGATTGCTTTGACGCAGTCAAAGATGGTATACTACTCTTATAGAGAAGAAAAATCCAACGTCTTGAATCGGGCGTACAGGGCGGAAAGCACCACCAAGGTGTTTGCCCATGAAAGTCTTGCGGAACAAGGGCGAGTTCTGCACGCAGGTGTACGAGAAACCCTTTTGTACGCAAGAACCCCGCGACTTTAGTCGTCGGGAGATTCAGAACAAAGCCTAACATTTATTCAGTTGTGCCGGCAACTGAAAACTGACAGCGCTGCGGTTCGGCAAAATAAAACCGCGAACGTCGTCTTAAATCACATTATTCGCGAATCGGAATACTTTGTCGGCATTGCCCAAGTGCTGTTGTATCGAAAACAAGATGCCTACTCATAACTGGGTAGGTATTTTTTTGTTAAAAATTATATTTACAAAGCAAAAAAGAAAAATGGGACTTTGGTATCTTTCGATATGTTGTGCTTAAACAGTATATTATAATAAAATTTTTCTTCCATTTTGTTCAGAAAATGATATAATGGTAAATAAATTCTCAATTTACAGAAAAATTCGGAGGGGGAAAACGTGTCGCTGTCGAGTTATATTATTCGTACACTATTAGTCGTCATTCCAGGGACGGCGCTTATTGGTTTAGGGGTGTGCATTGGAAACGGAGTGAATGGGCTTGCTTTTTGGTCGTCCATGGCTGGCGTCGTTTTATTTGGCATGCTTCTCGGGACATTGTCTGCCACGTTAAACTATCGCCGCTTTGTTGCCCCAATTGCTGTTATTAACGAACATTTACAACAAATAACGCAAGGGGATTTACTAACTCGTGTTCCGCTTGACCGTGTCCGAGAGTTAAAACCGATCGCCATTTGCATAAACGATATGGCGGAAACATGGGGAGAAATGATGGGCAACATGAAACGCCATTCCGATGAGATGGCGCATTTTTCTGAGCAGCTTTCGTACATTGCCGAACAAACGACAAAAGCGACCGAACAAATTGCAACAACGATGGAAGATATTGCTTTGCACGCCGAGCGGCAAGTAAAAATGGTGCAAGAAACGTCCCGATCGATGAATGAAATTTCGCATTCGCTCACGAACGTCGCGGCCAATACGGAGCGTGTCTCCGCGAATACAGGGGAAACGTTAGGGAAAGCAACGACAGGGAAGCAATCCATTGAGCAAATGGAAGAACAAATGAAATTTATTCATGCACACGTACAAGCGCTTGGACAAGTGGTGAAAGGATTAGGGGAACGTTCGAACGAAATCGGACAAATTACGCAAGTCATCACTGGCATCGCTTCGCAAACGAACTTATTGGCATTAAACGCAGCGATTGAAGCAGCGCGGGCAGGCGAACAAGGGAAAGGATTTGCTGTCGTTGCTGATGAAGTGCGGAAACTTGCTGAGCAATCGGCTCAATCTGCCCAGCAAATTACCCAGCTAATCGGTGACATTCAAAAAGAAACAGAACAGGCCATTCGCTCAACAGAAACGGTCGTTGGCGAAGTATCGGAAGGGCTTCATGCCGTGCAAACCGCCGGCTTGTCATTTGAACAAATTCGCCAGTCGATCAACGGCGTTAATGAACAGATGGAACACGTTTCTTCTGTCATTCAGCAAATGACAACAAGCGCCCAACAAGTAGCCGTTTCCATTGAGCAAATTATTACCATTGTCGAGCAATCATCGGCAGGCTCTACGAACATTTCCGCAGCGACGGAAGAGCAAATGGCATCCATGGAGGAAATCGCCTCTTCTGCTTCCTCGCTCCGTAAAATGGCGGAAGATATGCAACAACTTATGCAGCGATTTCAAGCATAAAAAACGTTTACAATCGTGAATAAATATGCTAAAATTCTAGAAAAAATAAATCTATGCTTGATCTACTAGGGGAGTCCAATAGCTTGGACTGAGAGAAGAACGCGCGAAAGTTCTTTGACCCTTTGAACCTGATCTGGGTTATACCAGCGTAGGGAAGTAGATAGTGGGAGTATCCTATATACTTTACGCTATTTATCCATTCCATCGGGTTCTCTTTTAAAGAGAACCCGATTTTATTTCTCCATACGTTTTGGTGTAGCTTCGGATCAAATCCAAAAAAAAAGAGGAGGAAGTTGCATGCAAAACGTTTTATCTTCGATGCCGTTTCCGGCAAGCAAAAAAGTGTATGTAGAAGGATCGCGTCCGGATATTCGTGTGCCGATGCGAGAAATTACGTTAAGCCCGACGAAAACAGAATTTGGCACATTCGAAAACGCACCCGTTCGCGTCTATGACACAAGCGGACCATACACAGATCCACAGTTTCAGCCCGACATTCATAAAGGCTTACCACCATTGCGCAACCGCTGGATTTTAGAGCGCGGCGACGTCGAACAATATGACGGACGACCGGTAAAACCGGAAGATAACGGGATTCGCAACGGAAAACAGCCAGCCATCGTCCCACCGTTTGCCCGTAAGCCGCTTCGAGCAAAAAAAGGGCACGTCGTCACGCAAATGCATTACGCCAAAAAAGGAATAATTACACCGGAGATGGAGTTTGTTGCCCTTCGCGAACAAATCGATCCGGAAATCGTTCGCCAAGAAGTGGCTGCAGGTCGAGCGATTATCCCATCCAATATTAACCATCCAGAAAGCGAACCGATGATTATCGGCAGCCGATTCCATGTCAAAATTAATGCGAACATCGGCAACTCGGCGGTTACGTCGTCGATTGAAGAAGAAGTGGAAAAAATGTTGTGGGCAGTCCGTTGGGGCGCTGACACGATCATGGATTTATCGACCGGAAAAAACATTCATGCAACGAGAGAATTTATTATTCGCAACTCACCAGTTCCGGTCGGGACGGTGCCGATTTATCAAGCATTGGAAAAGGTCAATGGCGTTGTAGAAGATTTAACGTGGGAAATTTATCGCGATACGCTCATTGAGCAGGCAGAACAAGGCGTCGATTATTTTACAATTCATGCTGGTGTCTTGCTTCGTTATATTCCATTGACGATCAACAGGACAACCGGCATCGTTTCCCGAGGCGGATCGATTATGGCACAATGGTGTTTAGCACATCACCAAGAAAACTTCCTATACACGCATTTTGAAGAGATTTGCGAAATTTTAAAAGCGTATGACATCGCCGTTTCGCTTGGGGACGGTTTACGGCCTGGTTCGATTGCCGATGCAAACGACGAGGCTCAGTTTGCCGAATTAGAAACGCTAGGGGAACTAACGAAAATCGCATGGAAACATGACGTACAGGTCATGATTGAAGGACCTGGACACGTGCCAATGCACAAAATTAAAGAAAACGTCGACAAACAGATCGACATTTGCCAAGGGGCGCCGTTTTATACATTAGGTCCGCTCACAACCGATATTGCCCCAGGGTATGACCATATTACATCGGCAATCGGTGCCGCGATGATTGGCTGGTTTGGAACATCGATGCTCTGTTACGTCACCCCGAAAGAACATTTAGGCTTGCCGAATAAAGAAGATGTACGACAGGGGGTTATTGCGTATAAAATTGCTGCCCATGCCGCCGATTTAGCCAAAGGGCATCCGGGGGCGCAATTGCGCGATGATGCACTGTCAAAAGCGCGTTTTGAATTCCGTTGGCACGATCAATTTAACCTCTCGCTTGACCCAGAGCGAGCGCGAGAATATCATGACGAAACGTTGCCTGCGGAAGGAGCGAAAGTCGCTCATTTTTGCTCGATGTGCGGACCAAAGTTTTGCTCGATGAAAATTTCCCACGATCTGCAAAAGGCGGTTAAAGAAGAAGGGATGAAACAAAAAGCGAAGGAGTTTATCGACAATGGCTCAGCCCTTTACCAATGAAACCGTTGCTTCGTTAAAAGAAGAAATCGCCCAACTAAAAGGACGAATCGCGCAATTAGAGCAACAAATTGCCGATATTCAAGAAAAATGCCAACATGCTTTTTACGAAACGCCCATCATGCGCAAATGCGTCAAATGCGGGTATACGGAAAGCATGTACTACTAAACTACCCAAAAAAGAGGACGCCTTTATTGGCGCCTCTTTCCTGTCAACTACCCCCAATTAGCTAACGCTTGAAGTGGGGGCTTGCAACTCCCCAGAAGTGCAAACGGACTTCGTCTTCCTTCCTTGACTTGGGGTTGCATCAGGGGGCAGGTTGACGACTACCCAACGACGCAGGTCATGCCTGCATCGTTACCGATTCTCTCGGTGTGTCTGTTGGCAGTACTTGGCTTCCACACACACAACAGACGGACCTACGCTCGATGTTTTACGGTTACAACGTTTCCTGTAACCAACTCCATACATCGAGTAGCAGTTATTGGAGTGCCTTTATTTAACGGTTTTCTTCACGCCTTTATTCTATCATACACAAAAGAAAGGGGGAACGCGCATTCCTCTCCCACTTACTCCCTTTGGTCGTTGAAGTGGGAGTCTCCTGCGCGAAATAGGATGAAAACCCCCACCCGATAAAATGGCTATTTTCGTCTTTGGACGGCGAGTAATATTTGCTCACGGACTTATCGCTTCTTTTGTGCAAGCACAGAACGCACCGCTTGCTCGATTTCATGATAGCTTGTGCAGCGGCAAATGTTGGACTCCAGCCATTTTCGAATCGTTTCCTCGTCTGCGTCTGGCTTTTGTGTTGTTAAAGCGTAAGCGTTCATCACAAATCCTGGCGTACAATAGCCGCACTGAAACGCAAACTGCTCGACGAAAGCGCGCTGAATGGCCGTATCACGCAGCCCTTCAATCGTTGTAATCTCCTGTCCCACCGTTTCTATTGCTAGCATCATGCACGATTTTATTGGCGTATCGTTCACAAGGACTGTACACGCCCCGCAATCACCGTTTAAACAGCCAGGTTTTGCACCGGTTAGCCCTAAATAGCGAATCACCATTAATAACGTATCGGCTTGGCGAATGACTGCTGACCGTCGTTCACCATTAATATGAAGAATGATTTCGCATTTCATCATGATTCCCCTTCCAGCGCAGTAATGACATCCAAAAGCGCATGTTTCAGCACAAATAAACGGTACTTTGCCGACCCTTCGATATCGTCCAACACCGGAGAGGGGAGTGCTTCGATCACACTAGCGATGCGAGCACCAAGCGGTAGCGTTCTATTTAGCCGCTCTTCGATTTCCAACGAGCGAAACGGAAACGGACAGACACCGCTAAAGGCAACGCGTAGCTTCCCGTCTTTTTTTAATGCGGCAACTGTTACGAGTGGATAGCCGGTATTTCCTTGTTGGCGCCGTTTCGTATGAGCGTGTGGTAGGTTGCTATATGCGGCATCGACTTTTACTTGCACGAGAAATTGAGATGGAGAAAGGTGCATGTATTGCTGGAACACCTCATGAATCGACCGTTCATTGATTCCTTCTTTTCCAGCGATGACAACCCGACTATCGGCAAGTAAGAAAGGAAGGACGGCTTCGTGATAAAAAATACGCCCACAAATATTGCCGCCGAGCGTAATTTGGTTGCGTGCGGTTCGGTCAGCCACTTCCCGTGCGGCTTTTGTCAATAGTGGAAACGAATTTGCCTCTTCAATCGCAGTAAGCGAAACGGCTGCGCCGAACGTCAGCTCATGCGCTGTGACAGAAAGGATGCGGCATTCAGGAAGAGATTTAAGATCAATGACCGCATCGGCAAACGCCCTCCCTAGGCGTGCTAACGTAATAAACTCGGTACCGCCGCCGTAATAAAGAGGGCGCTTTCCTTTAGCTTCGAGGGAGGAAAACAGTTGGACTGCTTCTTCAATCGTAGACGGACGATAATACGCTACATCAAACGGAATCATCAAACCACCCTTCCTTTGTCCGCCAAATCAGCTCTGGAAGGAGCGGCAGTTGGTTAAGCGGAACTTCGGCGGCAGTGGATAAGGCGTTCGCTAAGGCGGCTGGCATCCCAATTAACCCATGTTCCCCGACCCCGCGAGAGCCATATGGCGCATCAATTTGTGGGGTATAGACGAAATCAGCGATGTACTCTGGATGTTCCCCGAATCGAAGCGGTCGGTACGTTCGAAATTGCGCGTTTAACACTCGTTCGAATCGATCGAACCAAAACGTTTCTCGGCTGGCAAAACTTAATCCCATGCTCATCGCTCCCATCACTTGACCAAGCGCAGCCTTTTCATTTAGCACTTTTCCAATATCAATAACTGAAACGGCTTTTATAATGCGGTACGTATAGTCACGTTTATCGAACTCTACTTCGACGGCATGGGCACATACCGTCCATTCTGGCCCAGGTTTTCCGGCGCCTGTTTCTTTGTCAAGCGGGGTTAAGTGGCGTAAAATATAATGCCCACGCCCAATAATTTGTCCGCCGATGGCGTTTCCGTTCGGGTATTTGTAGCCGTAGGCGATTTCTTTGATCGGTATATAGACGCTTGGATCGTCGCGCAAAAAAACGTTGCCATAGCCGACTTCTAAATCTTCGCTAGAAACGCGGAGAACGCAAGCAGCGATGGCTTTTAACTGGCGAATGACGTCATCCG
>NZ_JAILZV010000145.1 GCF_023512315.1 Anoxybacillus sp. | reverse complement strand
TTATACACGAACGCGATGACGGATCGAGTATGTTACAGTCCATCTTAACGCGCGAGGCGCACAGAGAGGAATTTCCGTGGCTGAAAGAAATTCCAGATGAAGGGTAACAGAACGCTAATCCGGAGCGCAGGCAAAACCTGACGGCGAAGCCACGTTACGGCTTGTTGAGGTGATGGACGTTTGTCCATAAACAGGGTGGTACCGCGAGCATAACTCTCGTCCCTGAATGGGATTGAGAGTTTATTTTTTTATCAACATCATTAAGGGAGGCAAGCGTATGAAAAAGCTGACATCTGCACAAGTTCGCCAACTGTTTTTAGACTTTTTCCAAGAAAAAGGACATGCAGTCGAACCGAGCGCCTCGCTCATTCCGATTGACGATCCTTCTCTATTATGGATCAACAGCGGAGTAGCGACATTAAAAAAATATTTCGACGGCCGCGTTATTCCAGACAATCCGCGCATTTGTAACGCGCAAAAATCGATTCGCACAAACGACATTGAAAACGTCGGAAAAACGGCACGCCATCATACGTTTTTTGAAATGCTCGGAAACTTCTCGATTGGCGATTACTTTAAACGAGAAGCCATTCATTGGGCGTGGGAGTTTTTAACGAGCGACAAATGGATTGGCTTCGACCCAGACCGGCTATCGGTCACGATTCATCCAGAAGACGATGAAGCGTTTGACATTTGGCATAAAGAAATTGGCTTGCCAGAAGAACGCATTATTCGATTAGAAGGGAATTTTTGGGACATTGGCGAAGGCCCGAGCGGACCGAATACGGAAATTTTCTATGACCGCGGCGAACAATTTGGCAACGACCCGAACGACCCAGAATTATATCCAGGCGGTGAAAACGAGCGCTATTTAGAAGTATGGAACTTAGTGTTCTCGCAATTCAACCATAACCCAGACGGAACATATACACCGCTACCGAAGAAAAACATTGATACGGGCATGGGACTTGAGCGGATGTGTTCCATTTTGCAAGATGTGCCAACGAACTTCGATACAGATCTTTTCCTACCGATCATTCGCGCAACCGAGCAAATTTCCGGTGAGAAATATCGCACCGATGCGGAAAAAGACGTCGCATTTAAAGTGATTGCCGACCATATTCGCACCGTAACGTTTGCGATTGGCGACGGAGCGCTTCCATCGAACGAAGGTCGCGGATACGTGTTGCGCCGCTTATTGCGCCGTGCCGTCCGCTATGCGAAAAAATTGAACATTAACCGTCCGTTTATGTACGAATTAGTGCCAGTTGTCGGCGAAATTATGGTGGATTACTATCCAGAGGTAAAAGAAAAAGCGGAATTTATCCAAAAAGTGATTAAAACCGAAGAAGAGCGGTTCCACGAAACGCTTCATGAAGGCTTGGCGATTTTAGCGAACGTCATGCAAAAAGAAAAAGCACGCGGCAGCCAAACCATTTCTGGGGAAGACGTGTTCCGCTTATACGATACGTACGGCTTCCCGGTGGAACTAACGGAAGAATATGCAGAAGAAGAAGGAATGAACGTCGACCACGCCGGATTTGAAAAAGAAATGGAGCGCCAACGCGAACGGGCGCGGGCAGCTCGCCAAGAAGTCGATTCGATGCAAGTACAAGGCGGCGTGCTCGGCGAGATTAAAGCCGAAAGCGAATTCGTTGGCTACCACCAGCTTCGCACACAATCGCAAGTGACGGTTATCGTCAAAAACGGCGAACTAGCCGAAGAAGTACACGAAGGCGAAGAAGCGCAAATTATGTTAGACGTTACGCCGTTTTACGCAGAAAGCGGTGGACAAATTGCCGACCAAGGCTTTATTGAAAATGACGCGGTCAAAGCGTACGTAAAAGACGTACAAAAAGCGCCAAACGGGCAACATTTGCACCATATCGTCGTCGAAAAAGGAACGTTGAAAAAAGGCGAAACGTACACCGCTTCCTTACTCGAGCAAAAGCGGGCACAAATCGTCAAAAACCATACGGCGACCCACTTATTGCACCAAGCGCTAAAAGACGTGCTTGGCGTTCACGTCAACCAAGCAGGGTCGCTCGTTGCACCAGACCGTTTGCGCTTTGACTTCTCGCACTTCGGGCAAGTCAAACCGGAAGAATTAGAACAAATTGAAGCGATTGTCAACGAAAAAATTTGGCAAAGTCTCCCGGTGCAAATTCACTACAAACCGCTCGAGGAAGCGAAAGCAATGGGCGCCATGGCACTCTTCGGCGAAAAATATGGCGACATCGTCCGCGTCGTGCAAGTCGGCAACTATAGCTTAGAGCTTTGCGGCGGCTGCCATGTCACCAACACAGCAGAAATCGGTCTTTTCAAAATCGTCTCGGAATCGGGCATTGGTGCTGGCACACGCCGGATTGAAGCAGTGACAGGCGAAGCTGCATACCGCTTTATGAACGACCAGCTTTCGCTTTTACAAGAAGTCGCGCAAAAACTAAAAACGAACCCGAAAGACATCGTCGGACGGATTGATGCGTTAATGAACGACATTCGTCAGTTGCAGCGCGAAAACGAGTCGCTGACTGCGCGCCTCAGCAACCTAGAAGCGGCGAACCTTGTGAATAAGGCCAAAGAGGTAAGTGGCATCCGCGTGCTTGCAAGCAAAGTAAATGCTCAAGACATGAACAGCTTGCGGACGATGATGGACGAACTAAAACAAAAACTTGGTTCTGGCGTCATCGTGCTTGCCTCGGTACAAGGCGACAAAGTGAATTTAATTGCCGGTGTCACGAACGATTTAATTGACAAAGGCTTCCATGCTGGAAAATTGATTAAAGAAGTGGCGACTCGTTGCGGCGGCAGCGGCGGCGGACGTGCCGACATGGCGCAAGCGGGCGGAAAAGATGCGAACAAAGTCGGCGAAGCGCTACAATTTGTTGAAGAATGGGTAAAATCCGTTTTATAATTGGCGAATATAGTGTACAATGGATGTAAGAGGTGGAGATGCCAGATCTCTTGAATGGAGAGCGAGGTGCATGACGGTGAGCTCATTTGACCAAACGATGCAATTTAACTTTTCCGAAGAGCCTGCAGAAACGAACGTTCGCGACGTGCTATTAACCGTGTACGAGGCTCTTCAAGAAAAAGGGTATAACCCAATCAACCAAATTGTCGGGTATTTACTATCTGGCGACCCCGCTTACATCCCGCGCCATAAAGATGCGCGCGCGCTTATTCGCAAAATTGAACGGGATGAATTAATCGAGGAATTGGTGAAATTCTATTTAACGACGGTGCGTCGTTAACGATGGCGATGGAAAGGATTGACATATGCGCGTATTAGGCTTGGATTTAGGAACAAAAACGCTCGGGGTAGCGGTCAGCGACGAACTTGGTTGGACGGCGCAAGGCATTGAGACAATTCCGATTGATGAGGAAAAAAAGCAATTTGGCTTCAAGCGGCTTCGCGAAATTATCGATGAATACAACGTCGATACGATTGTGCTTGGCTTTCCGAAAAACATGAACGGAACGATTGGTCCGCGCGGCGAAGCGAGCGAACGGTTCGCTGCGTTGTTAACAAAGGAGTTTTCGTTGCCGGTCATTTTATGGGACGAGCGCCTTTCGACGATGGCAGCGGAGCGCATGCTTATCGCCGCTGATGTCAGCCGGCAAAAACGGAAAAAAGTCATCGATAAAATGGCGGCAGTCATGATTTTGCAATCTTACCTTGATAGTAAACAATAATGGAGGCATACACATGGAACATGGCGAAAAACATATTACCGTCGTAGACGAGCATGGCAACGAGCAGCTATGCGAAGTATTATTCACGTTTGAGTCTGAAGACTTCGGAAAATCATATGTGTTTTACTACCCAGTTGGGGCTGAATTCGATGACGAGGAAGAAACGGAAATTCACGTTTCTGCGTTTGTTCCAGGCGAAGGCGACCAAGAGGGCGAGCTTCAGCCGATTGAAACAGAAGAAGAATGGGACATGATTGAAGAAGTGTGGAATACGTTCTGTGCAGAACAAGAAGAAGACGAAGAATAAAAGATGGCTGATGAAGCCATCTTTTTTTTCTGCAAGCATAACGGATGTTCATGTTTCGGCGGGAACTAATTCCTAAAGTGGTTATTTTCATGCGGGGATGGCGCGCAAAGTTTGCCCATGCGTTTTTTGAAAAAACAATAGCGAAAAATGCAAAAATTTGTAGTATAATATGTCGAGAATGGAGGGATTACATGGAGGGACTTTTTCCAAAAGATATACAGCTTGTCCGAAAGACGGTCTTAATCATTAGTGCCGTCATCGTTTTCCTTGTCGTTGCGACGGCGATTGGAAGTTATGTATATATTCAATCCGCGTTAAAGCCAGTCGACCCAACAGACAAACACCCGGTGACAATTTCGATTCCGATTGGCTCCACGGTTAGCGACATTGCGGCGACGTTAGAAAAAAAAGGAATTATTAAAAGCGCCACCGTGTTTCGTTATTATGTCAAATTTAAAAACCATGCCGATTTCCAAGCAGGAAATTATAAACTAACAAAAGCGATGACGCTGGAACAAATCATAGCTGCGTTAAAAACAGGAAAAGTAATGGAAGAAATGAAAGTGAAAATTACAATTCCAGAAGGAAAAAAACTGGACGATATTGCGACAATTATCGCCCAAAAAACCGGCTATACGAAAGAAGAAGTGTTACATCAACTAAACGATCGTGCTTATATTCAAACGTTAATCAAAAAATACCCGATGGTGCTATCGACGGACGTATTAAATAAAAACATTCGCTATCCGCTCGAAGGTTATTTATTCCCGGCAACATACTCCTTCCCCGAAGAAAAACCACCGCTTTCTTCGATCATTGAAGCGATGGTCGAAAAAACAGTAGACGTTGTCGGGAAATACGAGCAAGAGATGGAGGAGAAAAAATTTACCCCTCATCGCTTGTTAACGATGGCGTCGCTAATCGAAGCGGAAGCAACAGAAAAAGCCGATCGCAAAAAAATTGCCAGCGTGTTTTATAATCGGCTACACATTGGCATGCCGCTGCAAACCGACCCGACCGTTCTTTATGCGCTCGGGACACATAAAGAGCGCGTCTATTACGAAGACTTAAAAGTCAACTCTCCATATAACACGTATATTCATAAAGGGTTGCCACCAGGGCCAATCGCAAGCCCGGGGGAAATGTCGATTCAAGCCGCGCTTGAGCCGGAACAAACAAAATACTTGTATTTCCTTGCCACCCCAGAAGGCGAGGTCATTTTTACGAACACGTTAGAAGAACATAACCGCGAAAAAGCGAAATATATTGGCAAACAGTAAAAACGTTCGCATTTCGCTTCGTTTTATGGTAGTATATATAAAGTTATGGGTATATCTCATTATATATTCCCTTCATAAGAGTCTGTTTCGGACTCTTATTTTTACGAGGAGGAATTGTATTGTTATCAGAAGAACTAACGCGGTATATAGAAGCGCTTATCCCAGACCGTGAGCCCATCGTTCAGGAAATCGAAGCGTACGCCAAAGAACATCGCGTGCCGATTATGGACATCATCGGGATCGAAGCGATGTTGTATATATTACAGATTATTCAGCCAAAGAACATTTTTGAAATTGGCACGGCGATTGGTTATTCAGCGATTCGGATGGCGATGAAGCTGCCGAATGCACGCATTGTAACTGTTGAGCGAGATCAAGAGCGATACGAACGGGCGCTTTTTTATATTGAACGAACTAAAACGTGCGATCAAATTGATGTGTTGTTTGGTGATGCGCTTGAATTATACAATGAAGTGGAAAAGCACGCGCCGTTTGACGTTATGTTTATCGACGCGGCAAAAGGGCAATATGAGCGGTTTTTTCGCTTATATGAACCGCTGTTAGCGGATGGTGGCGTGGTCATTACGGATAACGTGCTATTTAAAGGATTAGTAGCGGCAAATGAAATCGAAAATAAACGATGGCGGCAATTAGCGAAAAAAATTCGCGAATATAACGAATGGCTAATGCGTCGCACGGATTACGACACGGTCATTTTACCAATCGGCGACGGCATTGCTATATCGAGAAAAAGAGGTGAAACGAAATGAAAAAACCAGAATTGTTAGTCACCCCAACAAGCGTTGCCCATATTCATGACCTTGCGAAAGCAGGAGCAGATGCGGTTGTGATTGGCGAGCAGCGCTACGGGCTGCGGCTTGCGGGCGAATTTCCCCGTGCTGACATTCGGGAAGCGGCGGATGTGGCACGCCAGTACGGGATTCGCGTATATGTAGCGATGAACGCCCTTTTTCATAACGATAAAGTCGAGGAACTGAGCGATTACGTCCGCTTTTTAGCAGACACAGGGGTAGATGCCATCATCTTTGGCGATCCTGCGGTGTTAATGACCGTTCGAGAAGTCGCCCCAGAGATGAAGCTTCACTGGAATACGGAAACGACAGCAACGAACTGGTATGCGTGCAACTATTGGGGGCGAAAAGGAGCAAAACGCGCCGTATTAGCACGTGAATTGAGCATGGATGCTATTATTGAGATTAAACAACATGCCGAAGTGGAGATTGAAGTGCAAGTACACGGCATGACGTGCATGTTCCAGTCAAAGCGGTCATTAATTGGCAACTATTTTGAGTATCAAGGAAAATGGCTCGAAATCGAAAAGAAAAAGTATGAAAAAGGGATGTTTTTATACGACAAAGAACGCGACAACAAATACCCGATTTTTGAAGACGAAAACGGCACACACATTATGAGCCCGAACGATATTTGCATTATTGATGAACTCGGCGACATGGTCGATGCAGGGATCGACAGCTTTAAAATTGACGGCGTGCTTCACGAACCGGAATATATCACAAAAGTGACAGAACTGTATCGCCGTGCGGTTGATTTATGCGTAGAAGCGCGCGAACAGTACGAAGAGGAAAAAGACGAATTGCTTCGGCAAATCGAAGCGATTCAGCCGAAACATCGTCCGTTAGATACCGGCTTTTTCTTTAAAGAAACGGTCTATTAAACGCAAAGGAGGGAGAACGATGTGGAAAAATGAGCGCATCTCACAAATCGTTGACGGCAAGCGGGTCATCGTGAAAAAGCC
>NZ_JAILZV010000144.1 GCF_023512315.1 Anoxybacillus sp. | reverse complement strand
AAATCCGTATTACTACCTTCGCTATCTTTTTGAGAAGCTTCCCAATATGGATTTGTCAGACAAGCACGCATTGGATCAAATGCTTCCTTGGTCAACCACACTCCCTGTTTCATGTATTGCTTTTCAGCAGCTAACTAAATAATACCCTAAGCCCCGGCCTTCAAAAAGGTGGGGGCTATTTGACGTTTACTTTCAAATCGATCTACACGTCCATTGGGAGCACAACCGGCCATGGATTTCCATCAAAAACAGTCCTACACTTCAGCGGCTGGAAAAGTAAAAAACAACATAGTCGAAGAGGAGGAAAAAATCCGTAAATATGATCGAAAAATTGCAAGAGCGATTGAATCAGCGGTTTACAGCTTTGGAAGAAGACATCGTTCATCTTATAAAAGAAGAACTGTTGTCGTTGGAAATTACGCCCGAACCTTTTTGGACGGTAAGGGATGTTTGGGACGATGTAGAACTGTATTCTTTCGATGAAAATTTGTCCAATCGATGCGATGAGAAAATACAAGCGTTTCTTTACGAGCTACTCGCTGATTGTTTGAGAGAATTAGGAATGGATAAAGTACGTGCGTATCTCCTAGACCAAGGATGGACAGATGAGGTAGAAGAGATGGACATAGAGGACCTTATTTACGAGGTACGTGATCTATTAGACTGGGAAATCGAAGCGATTGCATTGGATTTACTCGATCATTTTGGACAGTATGAACTGTCATTTTTCTATCGCGAAGAATATCCTTTTCAACAGTTATGTAAACAAATAGAAAAACCAGTGGATTTGCATTTTTTGAGCGATGCTCTATCTTCTTGGTTATTTGCAAGAAAGGAACAGATAAAAAAACAAATTCAAGAGGAGTACGGAGAAGCGCTGTTAGATGACTCATTAAAGATAACAGCTTTTTCGAGCGAGAAACTAGTACAAGCCTTTTTTGATGCGGTGGATGAAGAACACCTAGCACAAATAGTTAAATACGTAGAAACAGAATTGACGAACGAAATAAAAACTCGCTTCCAAGCCTGTCTTGCCATTCGTCAAACATCTGTATGGAAAGTTTGTGAATCCATTATTGATCAACACGTAGGCATATGGCTCCATGAAGTAAAAAAAGAAGCGAAAGCTCTGTACGATGAATGGGAGGAGCTTTGTCGCTTGCTCGAGAATAGTTGTTCTAAAGCGATGATAATCGTTCTTGATAAAATGCGACACTATCCGACTTTTATAAAAAAAGTAGATAAAAAACGAAGAACGAAAGAGGAATACGAAGCGATTCTATCTAAAATTGCATATACGTATGTACAGTTGTTAAATGACAAATATCAATGTTCAATAAAATGGAATCCGCAAAAAATGAACCGCTGGTTGAGCACGTGGTTTACATCAATGGAAGAATTTGAACGCTCGTTTCTTCATTCCAAAGAGTTTAACCGCCACTTAAAGGCGATAAGCAAGCAAATTTTTGACCATCCTTTATCACTTTCCGTTCCATCGGTGCACAAAAAATATATCGTCCATGTCGGTCCGACTAATTCTGGAAAGACATATGACTCGATGCAACGGTTGCTTCAAGCAAAAACAGGGATGTATTTAGCCCCATTGAGATTGCTTGCGTTAGAAAAGTTTGAAGAGATGTGTTCCCACGGTATTGCATGTGCCTTAATAACAGGAGAAGAAAGAAAAAACGTACATGGCAGTACACATATAAGCGCAACGGTCGAGTCGATGAATGTCACCGATGAATTTGATGTTGTCGTTATTGATGAATGTCAATTATTAGCGGATGAAACGAGAGGGTCTGCTTGGGTCAAAGCAATTATCGGGGTGAAAGCGAAAGAAATTCATTTGGTTGCTGCACCGCATGCTGTTGAGTTGATTCAAACGCTGTTAACTTACCATCAGTTTGATTTTGAAGTGATCGAACACGAACGTACCACCCCACTCGTTTGGGAAGAGAGGGCTTTTTCTTTTCCAAAAGACTTGCAAAAAGGAGATGCACTTATTGTTTTTTCAAAAAAGAAAGTTCTCTATGTTGCTGCTTCACTTGTAAAACAAGGATACAACGTCTCGGTTTTGTACGGAAGCATGCCTCCTGAAACAAGGAGAAAACAAGTCGGACAATTTCGGCAAGGGTTAACCGATATATTAATAGCAACCGATGCCATCGGCATGGGAATGAATCTTCCTATTCGAAGAGTCATCTTTATGGAAAGTGAAAAGTTTGATGGGAAAGCTGTTCGTACGTTAAAAGCAGAAGAAGTGCAACAAATCGCAGGACGAGCAGGAAGAAAAGGGATATATGAAGAAGGGTTTGTCTGCGCTATGAGAAGTAGAAAGAAAATAAAAAAATTGTTAGAAGCGCCGGTGGCTCCTATTGCATATAGTTTTCTTCCTATATCGATCGAATCACTAAAAAAGTTTCCTTATGAATCCTTCGATTTATTCAACCGGGCATGGGGCTTTTATCAAAACGAATTAGAAGAAACGCCTTATCGTGTTCATGAGGTAAGCGAATGGGAAAGAAAAATGTCTGTTTTAGAAAAAACATTGAAAAAGATGAAGATCGAGCTTCCTCTTTGGAAAAAATTATCTTTCTGTTTCGTTCCGTTTTCCGTCGAAGAAAAGGAGATGATGGATTGCTGGCTAACGATGATTACAGAGTACTTGACAGAAGGAAAAGTAACTGTGCCACCTGTCCTTACGTCAGTTGAGGCAATAGATGAATTGGAAAACAGCTATAAAAAGCTCATTTTATATACGTCATTTGCTTATTCCCAATCCTTGTCTTTTAACGAAGAAGAGGTTTGTGTGCTGAAAGAAAAAATTTCCGAAAAAATATTTGAAGTATTATCGAAACATTTGGTACGCTATATGAAAAAATGTAACATTTGCAATCAAATATTGCCTTGGGATTTTCCATATCCTCATTGCCATTATTGTCATGGATATATGTAGTAATTCGCTTTTCATCTTTCTAGGAGGCTTTTGTACAAATGAACAATATCAAAACTTACTTTCTTCTATTTTTAACAACGATGATTTGGGGAGGGGCGTTTGTTGCAGGAAAAGTGGCGACGGTGAGCTTGCATCCGATTTCGGTGGCGTTTTTTCGCTTTTTTGGCGCAAGCCTTATTCTTTTTCCGCTATGGCGGTGGAAGGAGCGGCATGCCCCGGTTCCAACGAAAAAAGAGTGGGGGCTTCTTGCTCTACTTGGTTTAACCGGTGTATTTTTGTACAACGTTTGCTTTTTCATCGCGACAAAATATGCTCCAATTGTGAAAAGTTCGTTAGTCATTGCAGTAAACGCGCCGTTAATTACACTATTTGCCGCGCTATTTTTAAAAGAAAAAATCACTGCGAAAAACATCGTCGGTTTAGTGGTGGCGTTGTTTGGGGCGGTATATATTATCACAAATGGGCATCCGTCGGTTTTGTTAGAACTTGGCGTTGCGCCGATTGATCTTGTGCTAATTGGCGCCTGCCTTAGTTGGAGCACTTACTCGGTCGTAGGGAAAGTCGTCATGAAAAAATATAGCCCGCTCGCGGCAACGACATATGCTACAGGCTTTGGCACGCTTTTTTTAGCGCCTTTCGCTTTGTATTACACGACGTTTGCTTCCATTAAAGCAAGCGGCTGGGGGGTATGGGTAAGCATTTTATACGTCGCTGTTATCGTTTCGGTCATTAGTTTCGTATGGTGGTATAACGGCATTCAAAAAGTTGGCGCATCCACCTCTTCTGTTTTTATCAATGTAATGCCTATTTCTGCCGCGGTGATGGGAACCATTTTCTTCCACGAACAATTGACACATGTGCATATCGTCGGTGCGTTATTCGTTTTTGGCGGGATTTTGTTTAATATGTACAACAAACAGCAGAAAAAAGAAACGCCGTCGAAAGAGAACATTACGGCATGATGGAGGGACTATGCTACAAATAAAACGACTATCAGAATGTACGTTAGAAGAAGCAGTACATGCTTGGAACGCTGGATTTGAAGGGTATTATTTTCCGATTCAACTGACGATAGAAAGCTTTTTGCAGCGATTAGTCGGGGAAGGGCTTTCTCCTTCACTATCTATTATTGCCTTTCACCATGAGGAGCCAATTGGGATTGTGCTAAACGGCATTCGCGAATTTCAAGGGACTTTAATCGCTTGGAACGGCGGCACAGGAGTAGCGCCTGCGTTTCGCAAAACAGGAGTTGGAACGGAGCTAATGGAAGCAACACTTGACATTTACCAACAAGCAGGCGTCGAGCTTGCGACATTGGAAGCGATTAGCGAAAATGAGCGAGCCATTGCGTTATATAAAAAGTTCGGATATGAAATCGTGGATGAACTCGAATATTTACAGTTTCCAGAATCAGTACCACGCTTAGACACCAAACCATTTCAAGTGGAAACGACCGTCCCGCAACGAGTGAGCCGTCTTCCGTTTTATAAAGGAGGACATCCGTGGCAAACGCAATGGCAAAGCGCCAAAGAGGGCGAGGCGCTTCTTGTAAAAGACGAGCAAGGTGGCGACATCGGATATGCCTATTATCGCCGTGTTTTTGATGAAGCAGGTAAGCATGAAAAAACGATTTTATTTCAATGCGAAGCTCACCCTGCAAGGGACGATGCGGAACCGATCCTTCGGTTTTTGCTGACAAACGTGTTCGGCACTTGTCCAGACGAGGTCGTGAAAGTAGTAGTAAACATACCGGTTACTTATTCGTCGCCGACCTACTCCCTGTTAAAAGAAATCGGCTTTCAAACAACCGTCAAACAAGTGTGGATGCAGAAGCGAATGAGATAAACAAAGCTGTTGGAGTAAACCCAACAGCTTTGCTCGTCTAACTAAGCGAAAGTTGCCATGATACCCCATACCGGTCTTCCACCCAAGCAAATTTTTCGCTAAATGGATAGGCGCCTAGCGGCATAAGCACCTTTCCGGATTGGGAGAGCTGTTCAAACGCACGGTCAATTTCTTCTTCCGTATCACACGTGACACATAGCGACATCGCAGGCGTAAACTTGTGATGCTCAACACCGTTGTCTATAGCCATCAATCGTTGTCCTTTTAACAGAAACGTTGCGTGAAGCACCATTCCGTTTTCTTGAGGTACGATCCGTTCGATTTCCGCCGGCGAAAAAACGGATGTATAAAACCGAATCGCTTCTTCTGCTTGCCCCGAAAACATAAGACATGTCACAACTTTTTGCTTCATGAGCCCACTCCTTTATGATAAACGAATATATGTTCTTATTATCTCGAACCTTTCATCTATTGTCAATGATTTACTCTCTTGACTATGTACTATAGTCCAAGGTTTATACTTCATTTGGAGGTGATGATGTGTATCAGATTAGCGAGCTAGCCAAACGGTGTGGCGTGAATAAAGAAACGATCCGCTATTATGAAAAACGGCAGCTACTTCCACTCCCTACGCGAACAGAAGCGGGGTATCGTTTATATTCCGAAAGAGATGTAAAGCGCGTCCAATTCATTAAACGTCTGCAACAACTCGGATTTTCATTAACGGAAATTCATCAGCTGCTTGGCATTGTCGATCAAGATAAGGAACGATGCGCGCATATGTATGAGTTTGTATCGAGAAAAGTGGGAGAGTTGCAAAGACAAATCGAAGACTTACAGCGAGTCGTACATGTGCTACAAGACTTGCAAAAACGGTGTCCGGATGAAAAAGCATTATACGAGTGCCCGATGATTGAATCATTAATTTAGGAGGATCCGTATGAGAACATATAAAGTTCGCGTAGGAGGAATGACGTGTCCAAGTTGCGAAACGCACGTTGCTATGGCTCTCAAGCAAATCGGTGCGAAACCCATTGATGTTAGTTTTCGCCGTGGAGAAGTGGTGTTTGAACTCCCTTATGCCAACGTTGAAACGGCAAAACAAGCGATAACGGCAGCTGGTTATCAGCCAACAGAAGCGATGGAAATCGAAGCGACAGAAGAAACATATGACTACATCATCATCGGCTCTGGTGCAGCTGCTTTTGCTTCGGCGATTGAGGCGAGAAAATATGGCGCAAAAGTAGCCATGATTGAACGAGGAACGGTAGGAGGAACATGCGTCAATGTCGGCTGTGTACCTTCGAAAATGATGCTGCGGGCAGGGGAAGTGAACTCCCTTGCAAAAAATCACCCGTTCGCTGGGGTGCATACGTCTGCAGGAACAGTAGATTTAGCGGCATTAATCGAGCAAAAAAATAAATTAGTCGAAAACCTGCGCCAAGCGAAGTACGTAAATCTCATCGACGAATATGGATTTACGCTCATTCAAGGAGAAGCGGCATTTGTCGACGAAACGACGGTAGAAGTCAACGGAAAAAAATTATCAGCGAACCGCTTCCTAATTGCCACAGGTGCTTCGCCAGCGATTCCAAACATTCCAGGACTCGCGGAGGTGGATTACGTCACAAGCACAGCGCTACTCGAACGAAACGAAATACCAAAGCGATTGGCGGTGATCGGTTCTGGTTATATCGGGATGGAATTGGGGCAATTGCTCCACCATCTCGGTTCTGACGTCACGTTAATGCAACGAAGCCCTCGGCTATTAAAAACATACGACCGAGAAATTTCCGAAGCGATGACAAAAGCGCTCACGACTCAAGGTGTCCGCCTTCTCACAGGCGTGTCTTTTGAGCGTGTCGAACAAGATGGAAACGTCAAAAAAATATATATCGAAAGCAATGGGGAAAAGCAGGTGGTCGAAGCGGAGGAGTTGTTGATTGCTACGGGGAGAACACCGAATACAGAAGCGTTGCGTTTAGAAGCGGCTGGAGTGAAAATCGGTTCACGGGGCGAAATTATCGTCAATGACTATTTACAAACGACCAATCCTTCGATTTACGCCGCAGGCGATGTCACACTCGGTCCACAATTTGTCTATGTGGCGGCATACGAAGGGGCGATCGCTGCAGCAAATGCGGTTGGCAGCCAAAACAAAAAAGTGCAGCTCGAATCCGTTCCAGCGGTGACTTTTACTTCCCCTGCTATCGCAACGGTTGGGTTGACGGAACAGCAAGCAAAAGAAAACGGATACGAAGTAAAAACGTCTGTTTTGCCGCTCGACGCTGTCCCACGAGCGATTGTCAATTACGAAACGACCGGTGTCTTCAAATTAGTAGCGGATGCAAAAACAGGGAAATTGCTAGGAGCTCACGTTGTCGCAGAACATGCCGGCGAAGTCATTTATGCAGCAACACTCGCCGTCAAATTCGGGTTAACGATAACCGACCTTCGCGA
>NZ_JAILZV010000143.1 GCF_023512315.1 Anoxybacillus sp. | reverse complement strand
GTGCTCCTGATTTTGTAAGTATATTCCAATCCGAAATAATTAGCTAATGTGCAAAACAAATAATTTGCAAATTTACACAAATATCGAAAATATGAATGTGACGAGTGCCACATTCAACGTGTATGTGACACACTCATACTATGCAACAGCAGCAACCGGCTTATGGTTAGATGCGGTCAATGGTTCATGGTCTGCGAGCACCTTAACATGGAATAATAAACCCTCTTCCACGAACATTGGTAAAGTCGATGCGGCAAGAGACCAATGGGCGCAATTTGATGTGACGAGCACCGTCAAAGCGTGGGCATCAGGGACCAAACCAAACTATGGATTTAAACTCCATACGAATGGAAACGATCAAACGTACTGGAAAAAAGTTGTCTCCACGACAAACAGTAGCTACAAGCCTTATTTGTCTGTTACGTATACGATCCCTATTCCTGATGCACCGACGGGAACGGCTTTCAGCAATGGAGATGGGACAGGATATGTCAACCTATCTTGGGATCCAGTTCCTGGTGCGACGGGTTATAAAGTTTGGATTTATAATGGAAAAGCATATGAAGCGTTTAGTGTAGGAAATGTGACTTCTTGGAGCACAAAAGGAAAGAAAATTTGGCCGACTGCCTCCGAAATTAGCGCCGGAAGATATGATTTGCATCATGACGGCTTGGGAACCGAGTTAGCTGTCGATCCTTCCCCTGTCTACCGAAATTCGGGTGGAAGTTATCCAAACTATAAAAATTACTGGTTCCGCGTTAGCGCCATTTTCCCTCAAGGCGAAAGCGCCGTATCTGGTGCGTATATGCCGACGATTCCGAATTTGGCGAAACCAGATGTTCCAACCGGAGTCAGCTATACGAACGGAAATGGAACAGGGTATATCAACTTCAAATGGCAGGCGGTAAGCGGTGCGACGGGATATAAGATCTGGATTTTTAACGGTTCCTATTACGAATCACTAGATGTTGGAAATGTGACATCATGGACCACGAAAGGAAAAAAATATTGGCCAACTCCAACAGAAATTAGCAACGGCCGATATCAGCTACACCTAAATGATAATCTAGGCGCGGAATTGCCAGTCGATCCTTCTTCGACTTATGCCAAAGCCGGTACGCGCTATGCCAATTCTACGAACTACTGGATTCGCGTTAGTGCCTATAACTCCCAAGGGGAAACGGTTTTTTCGGATGCGTACATGCCAAAAATTTCGGAGTTGCCGGTACCTCCAGCGCCTTCCGGATTTGCCTACAGTAACCAGTTAGGCAGTAACTCTGGTTATGTCATGCTAGATTGGGATGAAATCGACGGAGCCACAGGCTACAAAGTGTGGATTTTCAACGGAGCTTACTACGAAGAGTTCGATGTCAAAGATGCGACTTATTGGACGACACAAAATAAAGGAATTTGGCCGACCCCCGAAGAAATCGAACAAGGGAATTCTAGTACTTTAACGCTGCATCATGATGGAAAAGGATTAGAACTACCGAGAGATCCTTCGCCAATGTATGCGAAAATGGGAACAAAATACGCAACGAGCACGAGCTATTGGTTCCGTCTCAGTGCCTATGATGCGGACGGTGAGACCATCTTTTCGAGCAATGCATTCACGGTCAAAATTCCTGAGGCGGTTGAATATTTAGGGGAGGAAGATTACTGGTCGATCATTGATGTGCCGTATGGGAGCGTCAATGCCGCTACGGGTAATCTCATGATAGATGAACAAGATGTTTCTATTTCAGGTAGGGGGCCAGGACTTGCTCTATCAAGAACCTACAATAGCTTGTCTCCATGGACCGGTTTATTCGGAAAAGGCTGGCACAGCGATGCGGAAATGAACATCGTCGCGCAAGGAAATGAAGCGCGATTTACGGATGAAGACGGGACGCTTCACATATTTATGAAACGAGCCGACGGAACATACCAAGCGCCAACAGGTGTTTACTTGGAATTAAGTGAAATGACCACTGAGTGGATCGTGAAATCTAAAGATCAAACGAAAATGTATTTTAATAAAAGCGATGGCAAGTTAACCAAAATTGTCGACGGTCATGGGAACGCAACGACGTACGGTTATTCGAATGGAAAGCTTACGTCGATTACGGACGCATCGGGAAGAAAATTAGACATTCAGTATCGTCCGGACGGAAAGATCGAAAAAATCATAGGCCCGATGAATCGGACGGTGACATATGGCTACACGAATGATTTGTTAACGACGGTGACTCAGACGGGCGGAGAAGTGACAAGATATGAATACAATGAGATTGATCGTCTAGTAAAAGTATTCGAGCCGACACATACGGAGGATCAGCCAGTTGTCAATCAGTTCGTGTACGATGGTGACAGGCTCAGTCAAGTACGTGATTCCGAAGACCATGTATACACATTGACCTATGATCCAACGGAACGGCGATTGCTCATACAAAAGCCGAATGGCCGCAAAACTCAATATACTTTCAACGAGGCTGGTAACCCGATTGAGGTTGTGGATGACGTAGGCGGCTTAAATATTACAACGAAATATGTGTATGAAGGCAACAATTTAAAGGAATCATACGATCCGAATGATGTTGGGGCCACTACACCGACGGAATCATATACGTACGATGCGAATGGAAATGTGTTAACAGCGAAGGATAGCTATGGGACTGAAACCTACCAGTATAATCCAAATAACGATGTCATCTCCATGACAGATACAGAAGGCGACAAGACAACGGTTGCGTATGATGGCTTAAATCCAGTATCCGAAACCGATCAATCGGGAAAAACGTCTTCTGTAGCGAAGTACGATTCCTATGGAAATGTGATTGAAGAAAGTGACGCATTGGGCAGTGCGACCAATTTACTCTCTAATCACGGCTTTGAACAGGGAACGACCGCTTGGACTGTGCTTCGTTCGTATGATTCCGGGCAGTTACAGGAAGATACGAATGTTTATAATGGGTTGACTGGACGAAAGACGTTAAAAATCACAGTGAATTCGACGTCGCCTAGTACAGAAGCCGGTTATGTGGCCGCTACGCAAGAAATTGCGGTAAAACCGAGTGCGACATACACATTAAGTGGAAAAATCAAAACAAATTTAACGAAAGCCAGTGCGTTCTTTAATGTTGAATTTTTAGATAGCCAAAATCGTCGAATTTCTTGGGCGGACAATCGTTATAGCCAATTGGTAGGCACAAGACCTTGGACAGAGCGGCAAGTGACGTTTACCACTCCTTCGAACGTGGCGAAAGTACGCGTCTATTTAGAGGTCGAGCATAAATCACCAACCGCATCAGGGGAAGCATGGTTTGATAATGTTCAATTAGAGGAAGCCCAAGTTTCTTCCAGCTATAATCCAGTGTTAAACAGCAGCTTCGAAGGAAGCGTGACGAATTGGAGCGGAACGGGCGGAAGCGTAGATCATACGGAGTCGTTCGACGGGGCTTACTCTCTCAAAATATCGAGAACTAGCACCACACAATCAGCTAGTGAATATAAGCAGACGGTGATCGTAGGGCAAACTTCAAGTGATACGCCGCTTCGTCTGACACTCACAGGTCTTTCCAAAGCGCAGGATGTCAAAGCCAACGGTACCGTGAGTGCAAGCGATTATTCCATTACCGCGAACGTGTATTTTGTAGACGGAACGACTCAAACGTATACGGCTGATTTTCCGATCGGTACGCAAGATTGGAACCGTGCGGCCATTTCGATCCATCCGTCTAAGCCTATTGACAAAGTGGACGTATCCGCTATGTTCCGCGGAAACTACACAGGAACGGTCTGGTTTGACGCCATTCGCTTGATGGAAGGCAACGTCATAACGAAAAACAAGTATGACGCAAATGGCAACTATGTGGAGGAAGAAACAGATGAAGCCGGGTATGTCACGAAAAAGAACTATGATGCCGTAGGAAATCTGTTGAGCGAGTACGATGAGAAGGGAAATCAAAAACAGTACAAGTATGACCCATCCAATCGTTTAAAACAACTCTTATTGGCGAACGGAACTTCTGTCAACTATGACTATGACTTGAACGGTAACATGACTTCGAAAGTCATTCAAACGAGCAGCGGTCCGTCACAAGGATTTACCTATTCTTATGATAAGACGGGAAAACTTCTGAAAACGGTCGGTCCGCTTAACGATGTGACAACAAATGAATATGATGCGAACGGCAATAAAATGAAAACCGTCTTGCCGAAAGGAAATACAATTCAATGGACGTACGACGGAACGGAACGGGTCGACACGATTTCTTACAATGGAGTTCCGTATTACGAATTCAGTTACGACAAAAACGGAAACGAACTGTCTGTCCAATATGTAAAGGATGGCACGACGAAGACAAGAAAATTTGACTCGGCGAATCGGGTCATCGAACAGTCCGACCGCGGAGGATTGCAAAAATGGACGTATCCGACCACCTCGGATAAACTGCAACAGTTCTTGTTCTCGCACGGATCGTTTAGCCAAACCGTCACCTATCAATACAATGCCTTGGACCAAAATACCATTGTTCAAGATGGAACGTATACGTATCGCTTTGATTATGACGAAAGAGGCCACGTTCGCACGTTTACGACTGGAAATGGAGCGGGAGCCACCTTCACGTATGATGACCGCGGCTTGGTGAAAAGTCTGTCAGTGGGGACGGCAGATGGAACCGAGTTATTGGCGGAAACGTACCGTTATGACGAAAACGGCAATCGGACGAAAATTGAGTCCCCAACAGGAGAAGCGATCGTGTACCGTTATGATGCGCTCGATCAACTAGTGGAAGAGCAATGGCCAGATGGAACGACGATCGCGTATACGTACGATGGATTCGGGAACCGCAAGCAAATCGTGAAAACGAAAGAGGGATCATCGACGACGACGACGGCCGATTATAATGCGGCGAATCAGTTGGTTCGTTTCGGCGAGGAAACGATCACGTACGATGCGAACGGCAACCGAACCGAAGACGGTGAGTACCAATATGAATGGAACGAAGCCGATCAGCTTGTCGCTATCACTCGAAAAGGCGAAAGCACGCCGTTTGTGACTTACAAACATGATGAAGACGGCCGGCGCATCCAAAAGAATGTAAATGGCGTCATTACGAACTACCATTACCAAGGGGATAGCCTAAACGTTCTGTATGAAACCGATGCGGATGGAAATGTGGTAAGATCATATATATACGGAGAAAACGGGCAACTCCTTGCCATGAAAAAAGGTAATGCGACGTACTTTTACCACTATAACGCGCATGGCGATGTGATCGCCCTGACGGATGCGCAAGGAAACATCGTCGCCCGCTACGAATACGACACATGGGGAAATATTCTTTCCCAATCTGGCGCCTTGGCGGACGAAAACCCGTATCGCTATGCGGGATATCAATATGACGAAGAGACGGGACTCTACTACTTGATCGCCCGTTACTACCACCCGACCCATGGCGTGTTCTTGTCCATGGATCCAGATCCAGGAGATTCGGATGATATCCTCACACAGAATGGCTATACGTATGCGAATAACAACCCGGTGATGTTGGTCGATCCGGATGGGCATTTTCCTTGGTTGTTAATTAACGCAGGATTGGCGGCGTATGAAGGATATCAGGCGTATAAATCAGGAAAAGGATGGAAAGGTGTCGCGTTTTCCGCTGCGTTCGGTTTTGTTGGTGGAGGAAGATTAAAGGTAGCTAGGTCAGCTGGATTAGCTGCTGAGAAATATCTTGCTAGAAGGTTAGGAGCTAAACCAGCGCATCTTCAAAGAATATTTAATATCGGCAAAACAAAAAGACGAGCAGATATTGTAAAAAATGGTACACTACATGAAGTTAAAGTAGGAAGAGTCTCAGCTTCCATTTTCACAAGGGCACAGGTTGCAAAAGATACATGGTTATTAAAAAATAGGAAAGTGAAAAGGGTGCACTGGAATTTCTATGTAAGTTCAAGAACTGGTAAAGTAGGTCCAAGTAGAAGTCTTAGAAAGCTTTTAAAGAAGCATGGTATATCATATAGCATACACCGTGAAAGTTTTTAACCAGTAAGGAGCGATTTTATGTCTAATAAAGATAAGATGATTAGTGCTTTAAAGAAAATAGTAGTCCCAGAGTTAAAAAGGAGGGGATTTAAGGGCAGCTTTCCTCATTTTAGGAAACAAGGGGGGCATCTGGGGTATCTATTATCGTTTCAATTTGATAAATGGGGAGGAGGATTTTTAATAGAGATTGGGGTAGCGAAAGTTAATGAAGAAGGAACTGTAAAGATTGATAATCTCATCCGTCCATTTCAAAAGTTAAATGCTTTTCACTTAAACAATCGCTTCAGAATTTTGGAACATAAAAATGGGAATAAGGATTGGTTTAGATTCGATAACGAAACACAAAACTTAGAAGAAGCAGAGTTTATCGAAATAGCTAAGAATGTCTTACCCTATTTAGATGTTGCAGACGATTGGTTTGAAAAGGTAAAACAAAAGCAAACCGTACGATAGAATAAATTTGACGACACGCTTATTTTATATTATAGCGTTGTCGTCTTTTTAGTTAGACCACTGATATAAAATAAGGAAATAAGACTAGTATGCTCCCTATGGAACCAAAGTCAGTGAAGCTCTGTTAAAATCATATGTATACAGAGAAAATAGCCAGCTGTTGGCGATGAAAAAAGGTGGGGCGACGTACTTCTACCACTACAACGCGCATGGCGATGTCATCGCGTTAACCGATGCGCAAGGAAACGTGGTGGCTCGTTACGAGTACGACACATGGGGCCAAATTCGTTCCGAAACGGGCGTCCTAGCAGACGAAAACCCGTATCGCTACGCGGGATACCAATATGACGAAGAGACCGAGCTCTACTACTTGATCGCCCGTTATTACCACCCAACGCACGGAGTGTTTTTATCGCTCGACCCAGACCCAGGCGATGCCGATGACATCTTGACGCAGAACGGATATACGTATGCGAACAACAACCCGGTGATGATGGTCGATCCGGATGGGCATTTTGTATGGATGGCGATTAATGCGGGATTTGCGGCGTATGATGGGTATAAGGCCTTTAAAAAAGGTGGATGGAAGGCTGCGGCAATTGCTGTAGGTGTAGGGCTTGTTGGTGGTGCTGCATTTAAGGCATTTCGAGCAGCACAAGTAGCAAAGGGTCCCGCACGGTATTGGTATAAAGGTACCTTTAAAAATAGTATAGAATCGCTAGCATATCATCATAACAAACATGTGATTAGAAAAGGACGCTCCTATAGTCCAGAAAGATACACAAAACTAGCGA
>NZ_JAILZV010000142.1 GCF_023512315.1 Anoxybacillus sp. | reverse complement strand
GCGTTTGCCAATGAAAAAATCGATTTTATTTGGAACCATACAGTAAAACAAATTAACGAAAAAGACGGAAAAGTCGGTAGTGTGACACTTGTCCATACACAAACAGGGGAAGAACGAGAATTTCCGTGCGACGGCGTGTTCATTTACATCGGCATGGTGCCCCTATCGCAGCCGTTTGCTAACCTTGGCATTACAAACGAGAACGGCTACATTGTCACAAACGAGCAAATGGAAACGAAAGTGGCGGGCATTTTTGCTGCTGGTGACGTTCGCGAAAAAACGTTGCGCCAAATCGTCACTGCCACTGGCGATGGAAGCATTGCCGCACAAAGCGCCCAACATTATGTGGAAGAATTAAAAGAGGCGCTAAACGCGAAATAATTTGTTAACGAAAACGTAATATACGTTTAACCCGACTGTAACACGATTGAAATAATTTTCCTGTAAGATAAAAGTAAGTAATTGACCCCCTTTTATATAAACCTTTTTCAAGCACGGGCGCTTTCCCGTGCTTCTTTTTTCGCCGGGACTTTAGCTGGCATGAACTGGCTTAGCATAGTATAATAAAGGAAACAGCGTCTTCAGTGTTGAGGTGAACGAGTTGCAACGGGTGACAAATTGCGTTTTACGAAATGATGGAAAAGTATTGTTGCTGCAAAAACCGCGGCGCGGCTGGTGGGTCGCACCTGGCGGCAAAATGGAGCAGGGGGAAACGGTGCGGGAGGCATGCATTCGCGAATACCGTGAAGAAACAGGTATTGACGTGAAAAACCCTGAATTAAAAGGCGTGTTTACTATCGTCATCCAAAACGGCGACGAAGTAGTTTCTGAATGGATGATGTTTACGTTTTTCGCGGAACAATTTGCTGGCGAGCTTGTGTCGCATTGTGAAGAAGGGACGCTCGCGTGGCATGCGGAGGAAACGGTTCATGAACTGCCGATGGCGCCTGGGGATTACTATATTTTCGAGCATGTGCTAAAAGGGTCAGGAATGATGTATGGCACATTTGTATATACGGAAGATTTTCAGTTGCTTTCCTATCGGCTAGACCGAAGTTAAGGGGTGGAATTATCATGAGTACGGGTTCAAGCGACATTCAAATGGTCATTATTACCGGGATGTCCGGGGCAGGGAAAACGGTGGCGATTCAAAGTTTTGAAGATTTAGGCTTTTTTTGTGTCGATAATTTGCCGCCGACGTTACTTTTAAAATTTTTGGAGTTAATGAAAGAATCAGGGAATAAAATGAATAAAGTCGCGCTTGTGATGGATTTACGGAGTCGCGACTTTTTTGACAGTTTATTTGCAGCGCTTGACGATTTGGCCGAGCGTTCATGGGTGACGCCGCAAATTTTATTTTTAGATGCAAAAGATGATACGCTAGTGGCGCGCTACAAAGAAACGCGGCGTACGCATCCGCTGGCACCGAACGGGTTGCCACTAGAAGGAATTCGGTTAGAGCGCCAGCTGTTAGAAGAGCTAAAAGGACGGGCGCAAATCATTTACGATACGTCCGATTTAAAACCGCGGGAGTTGCGCGAAAAAATTTTGCAGCAATTCTCGGCAAATAAGCAGCAGCCGTTTACCGTCAATGTCGTATCGTTTGGCTTTAAATACGGATTGCCGATTGATGCCGATTTAGTGTTCGACGTCCGCTTTTTGCCAAACCCGCACTACATTGAGCATATGCGCCCGAAAACAGGGCTAGATGAAGAAGTCGCTTCTTACGTGCTGAAGTGGCACGAAACGCAAAAGTTTTTGGAAAAAGTGACAGACTTATTAGCGTTTATGTTGCCGCACTACAAACGAGAAGGAAAAAGCCAGCTCGTCATTGCCATCGGCTGCACGGGCGGCCAACACCGGTCGGTGGCGCTTGCAGAATACATTGCGAACTACTTTGCTAGCGATTATAAAACACATATTTCTCATCGCGATATGGAGAAGAGGAAGGAAAAACATTCATGAGCACAAACCAGCATCCGAAGATTGTCATCATTGGTGGTGGCACAGGGCTGCCTGTGCTGCTTAGAGGATTGAAACAATACGACGTGGATATTACTGCAATTGTGACGGTTGCTGACGATGGGGGAAGTTCAGGACGGTTGCGTGACGAACTCGATATGCCGCCTCCAGGCGATATTCGCAACGTGCTCGCTGCGCTTTCGGATGTCGAGCCGCTCGTTGTCGAGTTATTTCAGCACCGATTTGAGAACGGAAATGGCTTATCAGGACATTCATTAGGGAATTTAATTTTAGCAGCGATGACGTCCATTACAGGCGATTTTGTCCGCGCGGTTCGCGAAATGAGCAAAGTGCTGAACGTCCGAGGAAAAGTGCTGCCAGCGGCGAGCAAAAGTGTCGTATTACACGCGGAAATGGAAGATGGAACGATTGTATCCGGGGAATCGAAAATTCCGTATTCAGGAAAGAGAATCAAAAAAGTGTTTTTAACGCCAGAGCAAATTGAACCGCTGCCAGAGGCGATTGAGGAAATTCGGCAAGCCGACTTAATCGTCATCGGTCCGGGAAGTTTATATACGAGCATTTTGCCAAATTTATTAGTTCCGAAAATCGGGCGAGAAGTGTGCGAGGCGAACGCGAAAAAAGTATATGTATGCAATGTGATGACCCAAGCAGGGGAAACGTTGCATTATGCGGCGAGCGATCATGTGAAAGCGCTGTATAACCATATGGAGTGTGCGTTTTTAGATTTCATTCTTGTCAATAACGGGCATATCCCAGAAGACATTCAGCAGCGCTATGCTGAAGAATACGCCGAACCGGTGAAAGATGATGCGGATCGATTAGTGGAGCTAGGATTAACCGTCATTCGCGAAAATATCGTCAGCTACAAAGATCGTGTCATCCGCCATGATACGCAAAAGGTGGCGGCGTTGCTTGTTTCGCTTTTAGAAACGCAGAAAAACCGCACCTCCTAATGTACCGAGGATGATAATGAAATGAGGAGGTGAGCATGTGTCATTTGCATCGGAAACGAAAAAAGAATTGACCAATTTAGAAGTAAAGCCATGTTGTTTAAAAGCAGAGTTGTCGGCATTGCTACGGATGAACGGTTCTTTATCGTTTTCTAATCGGAAGTTGACGATCGATGTACAAACGGAAAACGCGGCGATCGCTCGGCGAATTTATACGTTAATGAAAAAAGGATATACCGTCACGGTCGAACTGCTCGTTCGCAAAAAAATGAGGCTGAAGAAAAATAATGTCTATATTGTTCGCGTTGTCGAAGGGGCACGTGAGCTATTAGAAGATTTAAAAATATTAGAAGAGCCGTTTTCGTTTATTCACGTTATCGCGCCGGAGTTAGTTAAGAAAAAATGTTGCAAGCGCTCGTATTTACGCGGTGCGTTTCTTGCCGGAGGGTCGGTGAACAATCCGGAAACCTCCTCCTATCATTTGGAAATTTTTTCGCTTTATAAAGAACATAACGAGTCGTTATGTGAATTAATGAACAGCCATTTTTTGCTGCATGCGAAAACGTTGGAACGGAAAAAAGGGTTTATTACGTACTTAAAAGAAGCAGAAAAAATTTCCGAGTTTTTGAATATTATTGGGGCGCACCAAGCGTTGCTTCGCTTTGAAGATGTCCGCATCGTCCGTGACATGAGAAATTCAGTCAACCGGCTCGTGAACTGCGAAACGGCGAATTTAAATAAAACCATTGGCGCAGCAATTCGGCAAGTGGAAAACATTCGCTATATTGACGAAACAATCGGCTTGAGCGCGCTTCCGGAAAAATTGCGGGAAATTGCTGAACTGCGTGTCACGTATCAAGACGTGACGTTAAAAGAATTAGGGGAAATGATGTCTGGTGGGAAAATTAGCAAATCAGGCATTAACCACCGACTGCGAAAAATTGATGAAATTGCTGAGAAACTTCGAGCAGGCCAACCAATTGATTTTAAATAAAGGGGAGAAGAAACATGGTGGAAAAGCAAGTGGAAGTGTTGTTGAAAACAGGATTGCAAGCGCGTCCAGCCGCGCTCTTCGTGCAAGAAGCAAACCGGTTTTCATCGGACATTTATTTAGAAAAAGACGGGAAAAAAGTAAACGCGAAAAGCATTATGGGGCTCATGAGTTTAGCAATTAGCTCCGGTTCGGTCATTACGCTCATTGCCGACGGTCCGGACGAAAGCGAAGCGCTAGACGCATTAACAAAATACGTTCAGCGCGAAGGGTAAGAAAATCGGCTGTTCTCCAACAGAGAACAGCCGATTTCTCTTAAAAGATTAGGAAAGTATAACATTTCGGTACAGAGAGATGCCTAGCTCCAAGCGCCATCGGTGTGATGCGCTCCGTCCCTTCTTTCGGCGGCACATTGATTGGCTTCATTGAGCTTACCCACGCAAAACCAAGCCATGCTTGGTTCGAGAGCCTCCTCGGTGGGACTCGTGCGCTCTTCGCCGATAGGCGGGCGCTTTGCGCTTTTCTTATTTCTCATCGACACGCGTTAATACACGGTCAATTAAGCCGTATTCTTTTGCTTTTTCGGCAGTCATAAAGTTGTCGCGGTCGGTGTCGCGCTCGATGACTTCGATTGGCTGGCCAGTATTTTCGGAAAGGATGCGGTTTAACTTATCGCGCAAGAACAAAATGCGTTTTGCGGCGATTTCGATTTCGGTCGCTTGCCCTTGCACCCCGCCAAGCGGCTGATGAATCATAATTTCGCTGTTTGGCAAAGCAAACCGTTTGCCTTTTGCACCTGCCGCAAGCAAGAAAGCACCCATCGATGCAGCCATGCCGATACAAATCGTCGAAACGTCTGGCTTAATAAATTGCATCGTATCGTAAATTGCCATTCCCGCCGTAATCGAACCACCAGGGCTGTTAATGTACAGCGAAATGTCTTTCTCTGGGTCCTCAGCGGCTAAAAATAAAAGCTGGGAAACGATCGAATTTGCGACATGATCGTCAATTGCGCTTCCTAAAATGATAATGCGGTCTTTTAATAAACGGGAGTAAATGTCATAAGCGCGCTCCCCGCGGCTCGTTTGCTCAATAACTGTAGGGATTAAATTCATAAGCGTTCCTCCTTTGCCTATTTGGCTAAATCGTATGTATTTTTATGATACATAATTGGTCAATGAAGGTCAAACAAAAAGCGTTTTTCCCTCTACAAATATATTCGTCACCATTCGACCGTATCCCTTTTTCATCATCTCCTCTTTTCCATTTTTTAAACGTATATTTTCCTCTTGCCAAACAGGATTGTCTTAAGTATAATTGAATATGCAACTGAACAGTGTGCCCTCGTAGTGTAGTGGATAGCACGAGAGATTCCGGTTCTCTTAGCGTGGGTTCGAATCCTGCCGAGGGCGTAAAAAAGACTTGTCACCGCGATGTGGCGAGTCTTTTTTTGTGCGTAGAACGAATATATATAAAAAAATAGCGCTTACATTTCATTTCCATACCCGTCGTTTCGATGTTGGTGTACAATGGGGGAAGAAGGGGGACTAAGTATGAGGGCTGAATTGTTGCAAGAACAACGTTTAAAGCTTGCTTTAACAAAAGAGTTGACGCAAGCAATTGAACTGCTTCAATATTCTGCGCTCGAACTGCGCTCGATTTTATATGAACAGTCATTGGAAAACCCGTTTCTAGAAATAAAAGAAGGGAAATCCCTTCGTCCGTTGAAGCGGACAATAGCAAAACAAGAACGAAATTGGCTAGAAAACATCAGCAAACCGTCCGACACGTTAGCAGCGCATTTAGCCGCTCAGCTGCATACGGTGTCGCTGCCCTCACGAACACGAAAAGTGCTCGACTATTTAATCGCCTCCCTTGACGAAGACGGATATTTGCGCATTGAGATGAGTGATACCGCTGCTTTCTTAGCGATTTCCGAAGCGGAACTAGAAGAAGCTGTTCAGCTACTGCAGTCGCTTGAACCGGCAGGGGTAGGCGCAAGGTCGTTGCAGGAATGTTTGTTGCTGCAGCTCCAGCGTCTACCTGTTCGAAACGAATTGGCAGAAAAAGTGATTGCCGAGCACTTTCTCGCGTTTGCCGAAAAAGCGTGGAAGGCGTTGGCGAAACAATTAGGCATTGACGTAGCGGACCTGCAGCAAATATGGGATTTTATTCGCACGCTTGAACCTCGTCCAGGCAGCCACTATACAGCAGCCGACCCGCATTTTATCGTGCCCGATGTCATCGTCGAACGGCAGGGAGAAGACGTATCCATTTGGTTGAACAATGAGTTTCTTCCAGAAGTTCGTTGGAATTATGCCTATGAGAAAAAAATGGAAAATCATTGCGACGAACAAGCGAAAATTTTTATAAAAGAAAAATATCGCCAATTTACGTGGCTAGCGAAAAGTTTAGAACAGCGCAAACAGACGCTTCTAGCGGTGGCAAAAGAAGTAATGGAGCGGCAAAAACAATGTTTAACGGAAGGATTGGCAGCATTAAAGCCATTGACGATGCGGGAAGTGGCAGAAGTATTGGACGTTCACGAATCGACGGTCAGCCGTGCGGTCAAAAACAAATATGTGCAAATGCCATTTGGAACCGTTGAGTTGCGCCATTTCTTTACAAGTTCGCTCTCATCGGTGAATGACGAAGAAGCATCGGCGGCAAAAACGAAAGCGCTTATTATGCAACTCATTGAGGGGGAAAACAAACACCACCCACTCTCCGACCAAGCGATTGCTGATTTATTAGGCGACACGCATGGCATCGCCATCTCGCGGCGAACGGTGGCGAAATATCGCGAACAATTGCACATCCCTTCATCCGCGAAACGAAGACGGTATTAGAGGTGAAAACAGTGATTGTTAACCTTTACTCGAAAATTGATTGTCCGCTCTGCGAAAAAGCGAAAGCGGTATTGCAAGAGCTGCAACAGGAATATGGATTTGAAATCAATGAAATCGATATTTATCAAGACGACACATTGTTAGAACAATATCAGCTCATGATTCCGGTTGTCGAAGTAGACGGGGAAGAGCTGGGATATGGACGCATTCACAAAGAGTTCATAAGAAAGCGTTTGCTTGAGCGAATGAACAGTTGAACATCGACACTACTCCTGTTACAATTAAACATGTAAGGCAGGAGTAATTTTTTTTAGCACAAGCGGGACATAATAAGTCACACAGGGACAATTTAAGTCCAACAACATTGTGCAAGGGGAAGGGAAACGAATTGCAGTCATTGATTGATGCACAAAAAAAATTATTGCCTGATCTTCTCGATGTTATGCAAAAGCGATATCGCATTTTGCAATACATTCGGTTGATGCAGCCCATCGGCAGAAGGACGCTTTCTGGAAA
>NZ_JAILZV010000141.1 GCF_023512315.1 Anoxybacillus sp. | reverse complement strand
TCTCCACAGTTAAACCCCATTGAACGGTTATGGAAGTGGCTGAAAGATGAAGTCATCGCCAACGTCTTGCATAAAGATCAACATGATATTGCCAAGTCGATTACTCGTTTTGAACAATACGTCTTACAGCACCCAGAGGAGGTGTTACGCCGCATCGGGTGTGCTGCGTGAATCAGAGGTTAAAATTTCAATTTGGATGTATATAGTTAAAAAGTGGGGCTGTTTGACGTTTTTTTATACTTGGAAGGTGCAAGTACATTTTTGGTGATGAACTAAAAGAGGGTTCATCGAAAAATCAGAGGTATCATTTTTTTTAAGATGTATATACTATGTATATACATCTTAAGTTAAGGGTGATATAATGGATTCAAAGGAACATTTAGAAAGCAACATAAACCGAAATAAAGGGGGAGATTACATGGCTACAGTTGTTGCGCAAAAATGGGGAAACAGTTTAGGGATTCGTATCCCAAAGGATGTTGCTGATAAAATAGGGATCAAACAAGGTTCAGAAATGGAATTAAATGTGATTGGAAATGAAGGCATTATTACATTAAAGCCAAAAAGAACACGGAAAAAATACACATTGGAAGAACTCATCTCACAGATTACAGCTGAGAATCGACACGAGGAAATAGATTTCGGGATAGAAGGGCGTGAATTAATTTAATGCCAGTAGATGTGCCAGGAAGAGGCGATTTTATCGTTATAAACTTCGATCCACAAGCTGGTCATGAACAGGCTGGGAGAAGGAATGCTATTGTTTTGTCGCCTAAAGAATTCAATCAAGCAACAGGATTTATAGCTGTTTGTCCAATTACTAATCAAAAGAAAGGTTATCCTTTTGAAGTAGAATTACCAAAAAAAGGTATAGTTCTTGGTGGCGATGGTTATCCAATAACGGGGGTAATTTTAACCGATCAAATTAAATCATTGGATTGGAAAGCGCGACATGTAAAAATTTTAAAGAAGTATAATTCGGAAGATGCACAAATTGAAGAAATAGATAAAATTATTGGTGAATGTCTAGCGAAAATAGAAACATATCTGACTTAACGTGAATGGTAACTATTATTCACACTTTATGATAAGGGAAGAGATGTTAATCATTAAAGTAGATGAAGGAATGATAGCTGAACAATTTGGTGTTCCTGTTTTTTTTGCAATTTGTAGAACAGGTATGTTTAGCCACAATACAGTGTTTTAACCGCACAAATCCTCGTTTTGAAATTACCCACAACAAGAGCCGCTTTGTTTTATGGCGGCTTTTTTTATTGAAACGACTTTCATCATGTAAAAATACGCCTTGAGTCGTAGGCGAAAATATAGCTATAGGACATGATGAACAAAGATGAGAATCGGTAAGATGAAGACAAGGAAGGAGGCGAAAGGGATGTTAAAAAAAATCGGGCTGTTGTTTGCAGGTGGACTGGCGGTGCTTGTGCTTATGTTTCACCTCGGGCCGCTCGTTGGGTTAGCGATCAGCTTGGCGATTTTGTATTATGCGGTGAAAAAGTTTTTCAAAGCGGATTCGGCGTTTGGAAAAATCGTTTGGGCGCTGATTGGCTTGGCTGCGCTGATGGTGAGCGTGTCGAATGTGCCGGCGCTTGTTGCTATCGTCGCAGCGTATGTGCTGTATGTCGTGTATAAAAAATGGAATGAACCGAAAGAAGTAGTGCAAGTCGTTGACGATCCGTTCGTGAACTTCGAAAAACAATGGGCGGAGCTACAAAAACATTATTAAAGGAGCGAAGAATAATGGGGTTACTTTCTCGCATGAGAACGATGATTGCAGCAGATATTCATGAATGGTTGGACGAAAAAGAAAAGAAAAATCCGATTGCGGTGCTAAATGAATACTTGCGCCAATGCGAACAAGAAGTAGAAAAAGTACGGAAGCTGCTTGAGCGGCAATACGTATTAAAAGAGCAGTTTGCGCGCGAATATCGCGAAGCTGTGCAGCTGACGGAAAAGCGGAAAAAACAGGCGGATATTGCCTCAAAAGCAGGAGAATCGGAGCTGTTTGCGTTTGCGTCTCATGAGCAAATGCAATACGAAGAGCGGGCGGCGCGATTAAAGCAATTGCTTGAGCAAACAAACGAACAGCTATTGGAACTAGAAAAGAAATACGAACAAATGAAACATCAACTAAAAGATATGCATATGCGCCGCATGGAACTGATGGGGCGAGAAAATATCGCACGGGCGCATTATCGCATGAATCGCGTATTAGACGGGTATGCAAGCCCAGCGCTTACTACGTTCGCGGATACAGAGTCCTATTTAGCGCGCCTCGAGCAACAAGTGCAGTCAGACTATTATCGCCATACGATTGACGCTCGCATCGCTGAATTAGAAAAGCGGTTGCAGCAAGAGCAATAAACATATATGCTAAAGGCATGAGTGTTGATTATCCACTATTTTACTAAAAAACACAGAATCATATGGCTGAACACAAGCTTTTCTGCTCCTTTCCTCGAACAAGAACGCCGGCGGGCAAATGTCATTTGCCCGCAAAGCGTTCATTGTTCGAGGAGGGCATGCGGTACCGCATGCCCAGTCGGCAAGTGAACCGCTTGCCGACTACGGCAGAAAAGCTAGGAATAGAGCGATATCAACTTGTTTTTACTGGCTAATCAACACGCCTGCGCTAAAGGCGTACGTTGTTGCGCCTTTTTCGTTTTATTGAGTTATCGTTGAAAGGGGGATGCCCCGTGGATAAGAAAAAAACGACTGACTATGTTAGTTGGGTAGTGCTTCTTGCGCTCATGATTTTGGCGCTAGAAATTGCGTTTTTTCATCCAGGCATTATTTTTTCTGTTCTTTTTTCAGCAGGCTTTATTTATATCGGAAGAAAAAAATGGCATCGGAAACTTGGGAAAATCGTCTTTTGGCTTGGGTGCATTGGTCTTGTAGTGCACGTGTTCACAATGGTGACATTCAGGTTTTTGCTTGTCGCCCTATTGTTTTATGCGATCATTCAGTTTGCCCAGTCAAAGCGACGCCCTATCGTTATTCGTCCAGAGAGGACAACAACCTTTGCAGAAACAGAAGGCGGTTTTCGTCAACCGCTTTTTCAAAACATGTTGTTCGGTCGGCAAAAAACACCGGAGCATGCATATGAATGGAGCGATGTGAACATTCAAACAGGCATTGGCGATACAGTGATTGATTTAAGCTATGCGGTCGTTCCGAAAGGGGAAGCGGTCGTCGTCGTTCGTGGCTGGATTGGCAATGTCCACATTTTCGTTCCGTACGAAATGGAAGTAAGTGTCGTTCATTCCGTACTGTTTGGGGCAGCGTCTATGTTTTCAAAAGAAACGGAGCGGCTATGGAATCAAACGTTTATTTATGAAACGCCCGCATATGAAACAGCTGAGCAGAAGCTAAAAATCATCACCTCGATGGCGATTGGAAACGTTGAGGTGAAACGGATATGAATCGGCATATCGTTGGAGGGTTGCTTCTGGCTTTGACCGTTGCGGTTATATTATTTCTTTCATACGCTCTCACATTTCCGCCTGCGAAGTGGTCGGCGCTATGGAACGAAACGGTGCTTGGTGTGCCGTTTATCGTTTTTTTGTTTATGGCAAGCAGCCTAATTGGTGTGTTGTTTGGCGCCGTGTTCGATTGGTTTTGGCGCAAACAATGGCGAGCGGTTGAACATGCGTTGTTTCAAATCGAACAAGGAAATACCGAGCTATCGCGTCAACATACGGCAAAAGAACTTGAGGATGTATGGGAGAGAATTGAGAAACTGCAAAAACATTGGCTCGAACAAACGAAACGTACCCAAAAATTAACGACAGAAAAGGTAGAAAACGAAGAAGAACTCATCGAGCGAATTATTTCGGAAGAACGAAATCGCCTAGCGCGCGAATTGCACGATTCCGTGAGCCAACAACTATTTGCGGCATCGATGATGATGTCTGCGCTGATGGAAACGTATATAGGAAGCGAACAAGGGGAGAAGCAACTGAAGCTCGTGGAACAAATGATTCACCAATCGCAGCTTGAAATGCGGGCATTATTGCTTCATTTGCGTCCCGTACAACTGAAAGGAAAATCGCTTCAAGATGGAATGAGGGAACTGTTAACGGAACTTGCGCAAAAAGTGCCAATGGAGATCAAATGGAAAATCGAAGACGTGACGCTTGACCGCGGAGTAGAAGATCATTTATTTCGCATTTTGCAAGAATCGGTGTCCAATACGCTTCGCCATGCGAAAGCGAACATGTTAGAAGTGTTGTTGCTTGAGCGAGATGGATTTGTCCTTTTGCGCGTGTCGGATGATGGCGTTGGCTTTGATGTCGAACGAACAAAAAGCGGCTCTTACGGCTTACAGCATATGTACGAACGAGCGGCTGAAATCGGTGGGACGTTAAAAATCGTTAGTGTAAAAAATAAAGGAACTCGGTTAGAAGTGAAAGTACCGCTTGTGTAAGGGGGGAGTAGTGTGATTAAAATATTGCTTGTTGATGACCATGAAATGGTGCGGCTTGGCGTTTCTGCCTACTTATCGGCCCAACCGGATATGGAAGTCGTCGGGGAAGCAGAAAGTGGGGAAAAAGGGGTGGAACTTGCTCTGCAACTTCGTCCAGATATGATTTTAATGGACTTAGTGATGGAGCCGATGGATGGCATTGAAGCGACGAAACAAATTATAAGCGCGTGGCCGGAAGCGAAAATTATGATTGTCACAAGTTTTTTAGACGATGATAAAGTATATCCAGCGATTGAAGCAGGCGCTGTCAGTTATATGTTAAAAACGTCGAAAGCGAGCGAAATTGCAAATGCGATTCGCGCTACGTTTCATGGGCAATCGGTATTCGAGCCCGAAGTGATGGGAAAAATGATGAACAATCGGCGGAAACAATCGCTTCCACACGAACAACTAACGAGTCGCGAAATGGAAGTGTTGTTGTTAATGGCGCAAGGAAAAACGAACCAAGATATTGCCGACGAGTTGTTTATTTCATTAAAAACGGTCAAAGTCCACGTCAGCAACATTTTAGCGAAACTAGACGTGCAAGACAGGACGCAAGCGGTCATTTATGCGTTTAAACACGGATTGGTCAAATAATGCTCGCTTTTATGGCGAGATTTTTTTATTTTTTGCTTTACATTAACGTTACGTCAACGTTTATCATGAAATTGTCAGGAGGTGAGCGCGTGGAATATACGGTGCAGCAACTAGCAAAGTTGGCGGGGGTGACGAGCCGAACGCTACGTTATTACGATGAAATCGGTCTTTTGCAGCCAGCGAGAGTGAATGCCTCGGGCTATCGCATATACGGAGCGAAAGAGGTCGACCAACTCCAGCAAATTTTGTTTTATCGCGAACTCGGGGTGGATTTAGAAACGATTAAGCAAATCATCATGTCCCCGTCATTTGACGACGTACAGGCGTTAAAGCAACATCGCGAAAAACTCTTGGCAGAACGGCGGCGGTTAGAAGCGTTAATCGCCAATGTCGAAAAAACGCTATTAGCGAAAGAAGGGAGAATCATCATGAGCGACAAAGAAAAATTTGAGGCGTTTAAACAGCAGCTCATTGACGAAAACGAACGGAACTATGGCAAAGAAATTCGGGAAAAATATGGGGAGGAACAGGTGAACAAAGCAAACGAAAAAGTAAAAAATATGACACAAGCACAATACGACGAAGCAACGAAGCTTGGCGAAGAAGTGTTGCGCGTATTGCATGAAGCGTTTTTGACGGGCGACCCAGCGGGAGAGCTTGCGCAAAAAGCAGCCGATTTGCATCGTCAATGGTTAGGGTACTTTTGGGACCATTACTCAAAAGACGCGCATGCAGGATTGGCGCAAATGTACGTTGACGATGAACGATTTAAAGCATACTACGATCAGAAACAACCAGGAACGGCGGAATTTTTCCGTGAGGCGATTTTCATTTATACAGGAAAAAAATAAGGCGAAGCGTAGTTTCTTCGCCTTATTTTTTTAACAATAAGTAAATAAAATACGGGGCACCAATGAACGAAACGATCGTGCCGGCAGGGATAGACACATCGACGAGGTTTCGTCCAATCGTGTCAGCTAAAAGTAAAAGCCATCCCCCGAGAAGAAGTGCGAGTGGAAGGAAAAGCTGGTACCGCGGTCCGACGAGCGATTTTGCCATATGCGGAGCCATCAATCCGATAAAGGCAATTCCTCCAGTGACGGAAACGGCCGAAGCAGCGAGCGCTACAGCTGCGATGAGAAGCGAAAGGCGTTCTTTTTCCATTGCGACGCCAATTCCAATCGCGGCTTGCTCGCTTAATTCCAATACATTGAGCCGGTTTGCTTTATAAAAAATAAACGGAATGAGCACGATTAGCCATGGAAGCAAGGCAAGAATAAATGGCCAGTCATCTCCCCAAATATTGCCCGCGAGCCACTTCGCGATAAAATCTACTTTCATCCGCTCAGCCGATGAAATAAGGACAATCATCGCCCCAGCGAGCGCCATCGAAAATCCGACTCCGATAAGCACGACTTTCACCGGCTGAAGCCCTTCATTTTTTTTGTACGATAAAAGGTAAATCATGTATGCGGTACATAATGCGCCAATAAATGCAACGAGTGGAATCCAGTATACGAACGTTTTTGCATCTACAGGGGAAAACAAAAAGAAAATCGCCACTCCTACCCCTGCGCCAGAATGAATGCCTAAAATGCCAGGGTCAGCTAAGTCGTTTCGAGTGATGCCTTGCAAAATTGCTCCTGACAATGCCAGTGCCATCCCTGCGAGTAACGTGATAATAATGCGCGGGAGACGAACGGAAAATAAAATAAACTCTTCTTTAAACGTTCCTTCCCCAAAAAGGGTCGGGAGAATCCGAGAAAATGAAAGGGAGGCCACTCCTGTCCCCATCCCGATAAAGATCGTCGCTCCAATAAGGGTGAGTAGGCTGAAAATAAGAAGGCGTTGCTTTTTGAGGAGCGTTGGTTGAATCATGAGAACGTCCCCCCTTTTTTATGGACAATAAACAAAAAGAAAGGCAAGCCCATGACCGCAACAATAGCAGCGACGGGTGTTTCGTACGGTGCGTTAATCGTACGACCAAGTGTATCTGCCAAAAGCATAAATGCCCCCCCGACCGTAGCGGACATTGGCAAGATGAACCGATAGTCTGTTCCGACAATTGCCCGTACGATGTGCGGGATCATTAAGCCGACAAAGGTCATGTTTCCAGCAAGTGCGACGGAAGCGCCAGCTAACAATAAAACGGCAATAAATAGCATCGTTTTAACTTGTATTGTTTTTTGCCCTAATCCAATCGCCACTTCTTCGTTTAAGCTGAGCACTGTTAATTGTCTAGCAAAGAAAAACGCAATTACTGCCCCTACTACGAGAAAGGGGGTGATCATTTGCAGCTGTTTCCATGTCGTTCCGCTCATTCCGCCAGCTGTCCACATCGATACATCTTTCGAAATTTTAAA
>NZ_JAILZV010000140.1 GCF_023512315.1 Anoxybacillus sp. | reverse complement strand
TGCGTGGGTAAGCTCAATGAAGCCAATCAATGTGCCGCCGAAAGAAGGGGCGGAGCGCATCACACCGATGGCGCTTGAAGCTAGACAGCGCTCCACCTAATCGTAAAATTTTATACTTTCTTACCTTTTGAAAAAACCGCCTAAGGATAGGCGGCTATTTTTTTAAATAACGATATTGGTCGAGCATATAAGCGATTTTTTCAACAATTGGTTCAATGGACTGTTCATTTTCTAAAATATCGTAATCGCCAATGTTAATCCTTAATACCGGGCAGGCGTTAAAACTATTGATCCAGCGCTCATATCTTTCATACATTTCTTTCCAATACTCTATCGGTGTTTGCTGCTCCATTGGTCGCCCGCGCTCACGAATACGTTTTAAAATTTCTTCAAAACTTCCTTCCAAATAAATGAGCAAATCAGGGTGTGGAAAATAAGGGGACATGACCATCGCTTCAAATAAGCTTGTATATGTTTCATAATCGACTTTTGTCATCGTCCCTTTTTCAAAATGCATTTTCGCAAAAATTCCTGTATCTTCGTAAATAGAGCGGTCTTGTACAAATCCCCCACCATATTCGAAAATTCGTTTTTGCTCTTTAAAGCGTTCGGCAAGAAAATAAATTTGCAAATGGAAACTCCATCTTTCAAAGTCAGCATAAAACTTATCTAAATATGGATTTGTGTCGACTTTTTCAAAAGATGTGCGAAATTGTAACGCGTTAGCAAGCGCTTTTGTCATTGTGGATTTTCCGACACCGACGGTTCCGGCAATGGTAATGACAGCGTCATGCGGAATCCCGTATTTCTCACGTAAGTTCATGGCAATTAGCTCCTTTTAATCGATTTTCTATTTGTTCTAATATATAAAGCAAGTCGGATGGGCGGTGTACAAAATCAAGCTTGTCCCCATTAAAACGAAGAACGGGAACGTGAGGGTTTGCTTTTTCAAAAGCTTCCATCGTTTGTTCATACGCCACGGATAACTCATGTAAGTAAAACGGGTCAATCTTTTTTTCGATTTCCCGTCCTCTCATTTCAATACGCTGCAATAACGTATCAAGACTTGCGTTTAAATAAATAATCATATTCGGTTGCGGCATATCCGCTGTAAGAATATCATAAATTTTCAAATATTTTTTATATTGTTCTTTCTTTAATGTTCTTTCAGCAAAGATTAAATTTTTAAGAATATGGTAATCGGCGACGACAGGCTGTTGTTTTTGGATGAAATCGCGATTAATATCTTCTAGCTGTTTATAACGATTGCAAAGGAAAAACATCTCGGTTTGAAAACTCCACTCATCGATATTTTCATAAAATTTCCCGAGAAATGGGTTTTCATCGACAATTTCTTTTAGTAAATGATAATGAAACCGTTCTGCAATTGCTTTCGAAAGCGACGTTTTCCCGACACCAATCGGTCCCTCTACCGCAATAAACGGTACAATCCCCATGTCATGCTCCTCCCTTTTTCCACTAACAAATCAATGTCTGGCTTTGAATAACTTCCGTTTCTATTTAGACAGACAAAGTTTATTTTAACATACATTTTGATTGGATAGGGAGAGTGACAAAAGAAAAAACACTTGGATCAAATATCCAAGCGTTTCTTACCTTTTGGTGATATGGAAGTTATCGGTAATAAGTAACCAGTTTTGTGGAAAGTCTAACCCTAATTTCCAATAACTCACCCCTCTTAATCCAAGTTCTTTGACTAAATCAAACTTTGCCTGGATGGAGCGAGCATCTTCAAACCATACTTTATGCTCGTCGCCATTTTCGTCACGATAACGGAAATGGGGGGCTTGGGCGTTTCGATCATATTCGATGGAAACGTTGTAGCGGGAGGCAAGTTGGATTGCTTGTTGCGGACTAATTGCTTGTGCGTATTTTCCCCCAGCGACGTAAGGCAGTGTCCAATCATAGCCGTATAAATTTTGTCCCATCATAATTTTCGAAGCAGGTATTTCGGTAATCGCATATTCTAACACTTTCCGGACTGGACCGATAGGAGAAACGGGGAGCGGAGGACCGCCACTATATCCCCATTCGTATGTCATAATGACAACAAAATCAACAATTTGCCCATGTGCGTGATAGTCGTGTGCTTCATACCAACGTCCTTTTTGGGTAGCGCTCGTCTTTGGCGCCAGTGCAGTCGACATTAGCCATCCTTCTTGTTGAAATCGTTGTTTTGCTTTTCGTAAAAAAGCGTTGTATGCTGCGCGGTCAGCTGGACGTAAATATTCTATATCGAAATGAATGTCGCGGAATCCATATTTTTTAGCGGTTGTGACAATGTTTCCGAGAAAACGGTTTTGAATGTCTTCGTTATTTAAAATGATGCTTCCAAGTTCATCGCTAAATTGGTCGTTTTCAATGTTTGTAATCACCATCATTAATGTGACGTTATTGGCGCGAGCGATAGAAGGAAAATTGTTCAGAGGAGGTTCTTTCAATGTCCCGTTTCGTTGGATCCGAAAACTGAACGGCGCTAAATATGTTAAATACGGAGCAGCATCCCGAGCGCTTGCTTCTAGTGAAGGGCTGACAACAGAATTGCGTGGTTCTACGTATCCGTTGAACTCAGCATTCCTTTTTCTCTGCGGTGGAATATATAAACGTTGTCCGACAGAAAGTGGTGTTTGGAGAGAAATATGATTGATTTGCGCCAGTTGCTGAGCAGTTAGTTGAAATTTCCGTGCAATCGTCCAAAGGCTATCTCCGGGCTGTACCCAATAAAACCGACCAGTAATCGGAATAACAAGTGCTTGACCAACGACGAGTGCATTGGGATTAGGGATGTTATTAGCGGTGATGATTGCTTCAGGGGTCGTGTTATACGCTTGAGCGATGCCAAATACCGTTTGTCCACGCTGTACGACATGAATTTGCATGCCTCTTCCTCCCTAGTTGCTTCTTCTCTGCATTTTATTTTATGATGGAGGAAAAAAAGGCATGACTGTTATTTAGTGAGGGTTTGCAAATGAACGACGAATATTATATGCGCTTAGCGATTGAAGAGGCGAAAAAAGCAGAAAAAATAGGGGAAGTACCAATTGGCGCTATCATAGTCAAAGATGGCGAAGTGATTGCTCGCGCTCATAATTTGCGGGAAACGATGCAGCGGGCGGTTGCGCATGCAGAAGTACTAGCAATTGAGGAAGCGTGCGAACGAATTGGCTCATGGCGGTTAGAGGAGACGACATTATATGTGACGCTTGAACCTTGCGCAATGTGCGCAGGAGCCATCGTTTTATCACGGGTGAAACGTGTCGTATTTGGTGCAAGTGACCCAAAAGGTGGCTGTGCCGGTACATTAATGAACTTACTGCAGGAAAAGCGGTTTAATCATCAGACCGAGGTAGTGAGTGGTGTGCTGCAGGAAGAGTGTGGTCAAATGCTAAGCGAATTTTTCCGAAAGTTGCGCCTGAAAAAAAAGCAGCGCAATGAAAAGGTTGGCGAAGATACCAAATAAATCACAAGCGATGTTCATTGCTTTTTTTGCAAAAAAAAGCTATACTATATTTGCCGTGCTAAGTGGGGAGGTAGCGGTGCCCTGTACTCGCAATCCGCTCTAGCGAGACTGAATTCCTTCCCGAGGTTAGTCTGTTGTGAGGTCTGTCTCAAGTAAGTGGTGTTGACGTCTGGGTCCCACGCAATGGGATTCCGTGAACCCTGTCAGGTCCGGAAGGAAGCAGCAGTAAGCGGATACTCCCATGTGCCGTGGGGGAGCCTGGACCGAGCTAACTGCTTGAGCAACGCTTGGGGCAGCTAATCGACGGAAGGTGCACGGTATGAATACATATGAAAACTCACTCGTATCGAGTGGGTTTTTTCTATTTTGAAAAACGCTCAAGACATTATATAATGAATAAGATGAGAGAAAAGAGGGGGCAATTTTTGTGACGTACCAAGCGCTATATCGTGTGTTTCGGCCACAGCGATTTGCCGATGTCGCCGGTCAAGAACACGTAACGAAAACATTGCAAAGTGCCCTGCTTCAACATAAAATATCTCACGCGTATCTTTTTTCTGGACCGCGTGGAACAGGAAAAACGAGCGCTGCGAAAATCTTAGCAAAAGCAGTTAATTGCGAACATGCGCCAACATCCGAGCCGTGCAATACATGTTCGGCATGTATCGGGATTACAAACGGATCGATTCCCGATGTATTGGAAATTGATGCGGCTTCGAACAATGGGGTCGACGAAATACGAGATATTCGGGAAAAGGTCAAATTTGCTCCTACTTCGGTACGATATAAAGTATATATCGTAGATGAAGTGCATATGCTTTCCATCGGTGCTTTTAACGCTTTGTTAAAAACGTTAGAAGAACCTCCAAAGCATGTGATTTTTATTTTAGCAACAACTGAACCGCATAAAATCCCGCCTACGATTATTTCTCGTTGCCAACGCTTTGATTTTCGCAGAATCGAGCTTCCTGCGATTGTTTCAAGGTTAAGGCAGGTGCTAAATGCCCAGCAAGTAAAAGCATCTGATGAAGCGTTATTCGCGATTGCTCGTGCCGCAGATGGGGGTATGCGGGATGCGTTGAGTTTGTTGGATCAAGCGATTTCGTTTAGCAACGAGGAAGTACTGCTTGAAGATGTATTGACAATGACAGGTGCCGTATCTTCGTCTATGTTAGCAACGGTCGTTCAGACCATTCACGAAAAAGATGTGGCAAAAGCGTTGCAGCTAGTAGAGCAGTTGATGAACCAAGGAAAAGATCCGAATCGTTTACTTGAAGATTTGATTTTTTATTATCGGGATCTTCTCATCTATAAGACCGCTCCTCATTTACAAAAAGGAGAAATTGCTATCGATCCAGCGTTTCAACAGTTGGCACAATCCGTTTCCGTTCCAGCTATTTATGAAACGATTGAAACATTAAACAAAAGCCAACAAGAGATGAAATGGACAAATCACCCTCGTATTTTTTTAGAAGTAGCGTTAGTTAAACTTTGCCAACAAGAACATGCCTCTTTTAACTCGGACTTGCTTATTAAAAGAGTAGAGCAGTTAGAAGCAGAAGTGCAACGTTTGAAAGAACAAGGGATTTCTGTAACAGAAAAAGAGCAGGCACCTGCATCACCCAAAAAAGCGGTAAAACCGCCTCGAACAAACGCCTATAAAACACCAGTCGGTCGCATTTATGAAATATTAAAACAAGCTACTCATCAAGACTTGGCATTAATTAAAAGTCATTGGGGGGAAATGCTTGATACGCTAAAGAAACAAAATAAAGTATCTCATGCAGCGTTATTGCAAGAAACAGAGCCAGTCGCAGCAAGTCCGCAAGCGTTTGTTTTAAAATTTAAATATGAAATTCATTGTAAAATGGCTGCCGATAACACGAATGGCGTGAAAGAAAACTTAGAATCAATTTTATTGGACTTAACACATCGTCGCTTTGAAATGGTTGCTGTTCCTGATGAAGAATGGGGCAAAATAAGAGAAGAGTTTATTCGCGAAAAAGGGGTGCATCGCGAAAAAGAACAAGAGAAAGAGGATGCGCTCATTACAGAGGCAAAGCGATTATTTGGCGAACAATTACTTGAAATTAAAGAATAACTAGGAGGAATGAAAAATGATGCGTGGAATGGGCGGAATGGGAAATATGCAAAAAATGATGAAACAAATGCAAAAAATGCAAAAAGAAATGCAAAAGGCTCAAGAAGAATTGGCAGAAAAAACAGTCGAAGGAACAGCTGGTGGCGGAATGGTGACGGTCATTGCCAATGGGCATAAACAAATTTTAGAAGTGAAAATAAAAGAAGAAGTAGTCGATCCGGAAGATATCGAAATGCTGCAAGATTTAATTTTAGCTGCTACAAACGATGCGCTTAAAAAGGCGGAAGAATTAACAGCAGACACGATGGGGCAGTTCACTAAAGGGTTGAACATCCCAGGCTTATTCTAGGAGGATTTTTTCATGCATTATCCGGAGCCGATATCGAAACTGATTGACAGCTTTATGAAATTGCCAGGAATCGGTCCAAAAACAGCAGTGCGGCTAGCGTTTTTTGTTTTAACGATGAAAGAAGATACGGTATTGGATTTTGCGAAAGCATTAGTCAATGCGAAACGAAATTTGTCGTATTGTACGGTGTGCGGACATATTACGGATAAAGATCCATGCTATATTTGTGACGATGAAAGGCGAGACAAAACAACGATTTGTGTTGTCCAAGACCCGAAAGACGTTATTGCGATGGAAAAAATGAAAGAGTATAACGGATTATATCACGTATTGCATGGTGCCATCTCGCCAATGGACGGTATTGGTCCGGAGGATATTAAAATTACAGAGCTGTTAAAAAGGCTGCAAGATGAAACGGTGCAAGAGGTTATTTTAGCTACCAATCCAAATATCGAAGGGGAAGCAACCGCGATGTACATATCGCGATTATTGAAACCAACAGGAATAAAAATTACAAGAATCGCTCACGGATTGCCAGTCGGAGGCGATTTAGAGTATGCTGACGAAGTAACATTATCCAAAGCATTAGAAGGTCGGCGTGAGTTATAGAAATTAATTGAGGTGAGTCCGCATGTTTTGGCGGCGAAAAGGATGGTTAAAAAAACAGTTTGATGAACGATTAGTTGAACAATTGGAAGCAATGAGAAACGAATGGATAAAACAAAAGGAGTTAATTGAAAAGAGCATCGAGCCTTCGGAAGATGTGTTAATGGATGCAAAAATGACAGAAGCGAAATATTTTTTTCTTATTCGAGAGGCAAAACGCCGTCGTGTGACGTTAAAGAGAGCGAAATAAGCTCTCTTTTTTGTTCTTTATTTTTCGTTGTATGCATAATGTGAGAGTAGTACAAGCAATAAAGAAGGGACGGATTGTATGGAACCGAAAGTAGTTATTCTGCTTTTTTTGTGTGCAATCGTGATTTTGCTATTGGTTGGAACACCTTTTAAACCAGTTCGTTTCATTGGATATGGAGCGATTAAATTAATCATTGGGGCGTTGTTATTATTTGCTTTAAATGCCATCGGTAGTTCTTTCATTCACATCCCAATTAATTTATTTACATCATCGGTATCCGGTTTTTTAGGCGTTCCTGGTGTGCTCGCTTTAGTTATTATTCAAAAATACATTCTATAATAGAAAAAGGTTGTTTCCAGTCGTTCCTAATTGAAGGAACGTTATTTTTTTAGAGCCATTTTCGATGACGTGAAATCATTGATATACGAAGGATTACATGGGGAAAGATACTTTTTGACGAGCGAAGAAGCCTCGTAAAATCAATAACACAAAAAGTTTTAAAAAACAGTTGACTAATAACTTATGATTATGATATATTAAAAAACGTCGCTGATGATTAATTAATATTTTAAAAAAGACAGTTGACACGAAGTCAATATGTATGTATAATATCAAAAGTGTGACATGTTCTTTGAAAACTGAACAAAACGAAGCGTCAATAAGAAAAGCGGAGGACGCCCGCTTATCGACGAAACGCGCTG
>NZ_JAILZV010000014.1 GCF_023512315.1 Anoxybacillus sp. | reverse complement strand
CGCTCGTTGGAGTCGGCTTTAACATGAAAATGATGCAAGCGTACATGGTATTGCCGGCGTTTTATCTATTTTATTGGCTGGCAAAACATGAAGCTTGGAAACGAAAACTGAAACAGCTAGCGCTCGCAACGGTTGTGTTGCTTATAACGTCGCTGTCATACGCCGCGATTGCGGACTTTATGCCGAAAGACAAGCGTCCGTATATCGGAAGCAGCCAAACAAACTCTGTCTTAGAATTGGCGCTTGGCTATAACGGCATCGGTCGGCTTACCGGCAGCGCAGGTCCAGGCGGAAATCGGATGATGGGCGACCCAGCTGGAGAAAGAGGGGAAATGCCGCAACCACCGAATGGGGAACAAGACATAGGAAAGCTGCCAAATGCAAACATCACCCCACCACAACTGCCGGAGGTTAAAGGTGGAGGTGGCATCGGCATCGGAGAAATAGGCAATCGCGGGGTACTTCGCCTGTTTAACCAACAGCTTTCCGGACAAATTAGCTGGTTATTACCGTTTGTTCTTTTTAGCACGATTGCGGTTGGTTTATCGATCCGCAAACAGCGGATGTTTACTCTTCCGCATAAAGCAGCGGTATTTTGGTTGGCATGGCTCGTTCCGATGATGGGGTTTTTCAGTATTGCTGGCTTTTTCCATCGCTATTATTTAAGCATGATGGCACCAGCGATCGCCGCGCTCGTGGCGATTGGCAGTGTGTTATTATGGGAATTTTACAAAGAGGGCAAACAACAATGGCTGCTTCCAAGTGCATTTTTGGCGACGTTTTCATTAGAAGCGTACATTCTTTATCAAAATAAAGCGGCGATTTCAACCATCTGGATATGGTTCGTTGGCTTATTAGGGCTCGCTTCGTTTGTTTTACTTCTTGCATTTCGGCAACGTACGCGAATCGCCTACTATGTAAAAGTAGCTAGTTTATTTGGACTTCTTCTCATGCCGTTTTATTGGGCGCTCACGCCGATATTGTACGGCGGCAATAGCATGATTCCAGCAGCCGGTCCGCAAACAACCTTCGATGACCGACAAGATGGGCGGATGATGGGGAATGCGGGAAGAAATGAAGCAAATGAGAAGCTCATTCAATATTTAGAAAAGAACTATGATGGAGAAACTTATTTAGTAGCGACGTTCCGTGCGACAGAAGCGGCACAAATCATGTTAAAAACCGATAAAGCGGTCATGGCAATGGGTGGATTCTCCGGCAACGACCCAGCATTGACGGCTAAAAAGCTAGAGAACTTAGTGAAAAATGGGGAAGTGAAATATTTCCTTCTTTCTGGATTCGGCGGTGGTCAAAGCAATAGCGATATCGTCCAGTGGATTCAAACACATTGCAAAGAAATACCGCAATCTGAATGGAAACAATCGAGCGATATACAACCATCGTTTGGGAGAGAGGGTGCAGAAAAGCTGTATAAATATGAGGGATAGGAGGAGAGAAACGTGGTGAAATATTCAGTTGTAATTCCTGTCTATAACGAAGCGCTTGTGATTCGGGAAACGTATAAGCGGCTAAAAAGGGTGATGGAGCAAACGGACGGAGCGTATGAGTTATTATTTGTCAATGATGGAAGTAAAGACGAAACATTGGATATTTTGAAAGAGCTCGCGGTGAGAGATGATACAGTGAAATATTTGGACTTTTCCCGCAACTTCGGCCATCAAATCGCCATTACCGCTGGAATGGACTATGCTTCCGGAAAAGCGATTGTCATTATTGACGCGGACTTGCAAGACCCGCCAGAGTTAATTTTAGAAATGATTGAAAAGTGGAAAGAAGGGTATGATGTCGTCTATGCAAAGCGAACGAAACGAAAAGGGGAAACGTTTTTTAAAAAAGCAACCGCCTATGCCTTTTACCGGTTATTACGGGCAGCGACGGAAATTGATATTCCGCTTGATACGGGCGATTTCCGGTTAATCGACCGAAAAGTGCGCGACCAGCTAGTAGGAATGAGAGAGCGAAGCCGGTTCGTGCGTGGGCTCGTCAGCTGGGTTGGCTTTAAACAAACGGCGATTGAATATGAACGCGACGAGCGGTTTGCGGGGGAAACGAAATACCCGCTCAAAAAAATGATCCGGTTTTCGCTTGACGGCATTACGTCCTTTTCATATAAACCGTTAAAGCTCGCCAGTTTGTTAGGGTTTTTGCTTTCGTTTGTGAGTGCCATTTGGGTGATAGTTGTCTTGTATTTAAAATTGTTTACCCATTCTACCGTCACTGGCTGGTCATCGCTTGTGATGGCCGTTCTCTTTTTCAATGGTGTCGTACTCATGATGCTTGGCGTGATCGGGGAATATATCGGCCGCATTTACGACGAAGTGAAACAGCGCCCCCTCTATATTTTAAAAGAAGGTTGGGGCGTCGGTCATGAAAAAGAAAAGGTGCCGTATTATGTGGAATGAAAGAATGACGCTTGTTCGCTTTGCCGTTGTCGGGATAGGAAATACGCTCGTCGACTTCGGAGTATTTTTCCTCCTTGCTTCGATGGGAGTGCCGTATGTGTTTTCCCAAGTATGTTCTTATAGCGCAGGTATTATGAATAGCTATCTTTGGAACCGTACATGGACGTTTCAAGTACGAAAAAAAGCATCTGTTCACGAGTTTTTTCAGTTTGTTGCCGTGAACTTTGTATCATTAAGCACGACAATTGTTTTGTTGTATTTACTACGCCAATCGGCAGGAATGCCGTTGTTTAGCAGTAAAGCAATTGCGACGGTTGCGGGCATGGCAGTTAATTTTGCGGGAAGCCGTCTTTGGGTATTTTCATCTGAACGGGAAAGAGGGAGAAGGTAGTGAATACTGTTCGGAAAAGAAAAACTGGCGTTGCAACGAATCGGTTTTGCATCAGCAGTGAGGCAACGTTTTGGAAAGAAAGTGGGGAAGCTGGCTGGCAACGCGCTGAAATTCGAAAACCATCCATTTGCTTTGAGGAAAAAAAGCGAACGAAGCGAAACGTTACTCCCACCTTCGGTTAAGAGGTGGGAGTTTTTAACTATGGACGATTCGTTGTCGGAACGTTTGGTTTCTCGGCAATTTCTTTTGACAACTCCACTGCTGCTAGGCTCGGACGTCTCATTCGCCGATTCATAAATCCATTAATGGTACGCATCGCTCGGCGAATTGGGCGTTTGAAAGTGGATTGCGCCATTTGCTGTCTTCGCCAATACGCAGTGGTTGCGGCAATCCCTAAGCCGAAACTAATGAGCGACCAAAGCATCCCGCGGTTATTTCTGCGACCGGTTAGGCGTAGCCACTGGTTAAGCATACGATTACGTCCGGTAAAAAGACGCAAAAAGTTCATTCGTCTGTCTCCTCCTTCAAAAGAAAGTTGAACATTTATAATGTGCGTGACCGTTTATGAAACATACATGGAAAAGAATAGTGGGAACAATAACGGGAGAATTTGCAACAATTATTTTTTTGGAAAACGATTACAAAAGAAAAATGATGACAGTTATTTTAACATTTCTCTTTTGTCCTTGAAAAGAAGCAAAAGAAGGAGTAATTTATATGTGAAAAAAATCACAAACTAAACAGGAAGAGAAGTGGCGGAAAAATGGAAAGTGTAAAAAAATGCAAAGAATTAGCGCTGAAAAAACGTACCATTTTAGAACGCTCCCTTACGCAATACATGATGCGGGCCGCTTTAGCTGGTGTGTATATCGGATTCGCGCTCGTTCTTTGTTTGCGGATCGGGGATTTTTTCCATGAAGCAAACTCGCCAGCGACGTATTTAGTCATGGGATTATTTTTCGGTATTGCTCTTGTACTTATTATGTACGGTGAAGCGGAATTGTTTACAGGCAATACGATGTATTTTACCATTAGTACAATTCAGAAAGAAACGACAGTAAAAGACACGATTCGCAACTGGTTCGCTTGTTATAGTGGGAATTTGTTAGGAGCTGTCTTTTTCGCGTTTCTTATTGCGCAGTCTGGCGTATTCGACCACATTTCGCCAAACCACGTATTGTTTGCAGTAGCAGCAAAAAAAATCCACGCCACGACAATGCAGCTATTTATTAAAGGCATTCTTTGTAACTGGCTTGTTTGCTTAGCAATTTTTATTCCGATGCAAATGAAAGAAGATATTGCCAAAGTGCTCTCGATGATTCTTATCGTTTTTATCTTTTTCGCTTCTGGCTATGAGCACTCGATTGCGAATTTTGTTTTATTTTCCATTGCGCTAGCTGTTCCGCATCCAGCAACGATTGATTTGGCTGGAGTGATTCATAACATTCTTCCCGTGACATTTGGCAACATTGTCGGCGGAGCGTTGTTTATGGGGGCGTTATACACGTATTTAACAGCGCGCAAACATGATGAACCAGCGAAATCAACGATTCAGTATGCTTTTCAACAACGAAAATTACTCAACAAATAACCTGCCGAAAAAACGGCAGGTATTTTCTTTGTTAAAAATATTCAGAAAGTGATTCTTTCTTTTGGCGTTTAATGGTATAATCACGTAAAAAAATATTACACGAAAGGGGAGATTTTATGTTTTTGTTAAAATGGCGTGCGAAATTTAAGGAAGAACAAGATACACTTTCATTAGAAAATGAGCAATTGCTCGGGCAAATTGAAGTAGCGGCTGACCAACTAAAAGCAGTGATTGAACAAATGAAACTTTCGGCTAATTGGCTGAACGAAATCTCTGCATCAAGTAAATCGAGCACAACCGCGCTAACAACCCATCTTGAAAAGACGATGGATTATACATTACGTGTATCGAAAAAAATGAAAACGATCGCTTCATCTGCATTAAAAGTATCCGCCGCTTCCCAACAAATTCATTCGAGCAGCCAGCTATTTTATGAAGAGTTGGTTCATTCATGGAATTCGCTGAGAAAACTACAAGCAGAAATGGATGAATTACGCAACAGCCACCATATTTTATTAAAGCAAATGGAAAGTTTAGTCCATCAGTCGCAAGAAATTAATCACATTCTTTCCGCAATTGGTTCCATTTCTCAGCGAACGAGCATTCTTGCTTTAAACGCCAATATTGAGTCGGCACGAGCAGGGGAACATGGAAAAGGGTTTTCCGTCGTCGCCAATGAGGTTGGAAATTTGGCGAGCCAAACAACGAAAGCGGTAGAGCAGACGCGTCATATTTTATCAACGATTCAAAAGGAAATTGCAGCGACGACGGACATGGTGAAAATGGAGACCGTGCAAATCGAAAGCGGCTCGCACGAAATGATGAGCGTATTGCACATATTGGATTTATTGAAGGGAAAACTAAGCGATATTACAGCGATGGTATTTGATTCGACGCAAGCAGCTGAGGCGCAAACAGCGAGCGTACAAGAAATCGCTGCATTATTAGAGCAAATTTCTGTCATGGCTATTAAAAACAAAGAACATGCACAACGGGTGGAACAAGACATGGAGCTTCAACACCAAAACGTTGAGCAAATGATGCATATTAATAAAGCGTTGGAAAAAACATCCGATGAATTGCAAACCATTATGAAAGACGGGATAGCCACAGCAGTATCCGTCGATGAAACGGTCGTTGTTCAAACAAAAGCAAGCCTTACGCTGTTGCTCGAGTCTCATCCATTATATGAAATGAATAAGCAGCGGCACGAAATGTACTTGAACGAATTTTTACGGTCGCATGCGAATGTGGAAGCGATTTGGTCGAACAATTTAGATGGGACGTTCATCTATTCGAATCCGCCGGCAGGACTTGTGAACGCCAAAGCGCGCCCGTGGTTTATCGAAGCGAGCAAAGGGCGGACGTACGTTTCTGACATTTACACGTCCGCCTTGACGAAACGCCCGTGCTTGACGATTTCAGCCCCGATTTTTCGCGGCGACCAAATCGTCGGTGTGATAGGGGTCGATTTAGCGGTAACGACTCCCCTTTTGCCTCGTTAATGGCAAAGGGGAGTTTTTAGTTAAAAACTCGGGAACTGCTCGATCGTATTTTCGATTTGGAACGTATGCAGCGCCCGGCATAGTTGTTCGATGGCGTTCGGCAGTTCATCGAGCGGCACCCCAGCGAAGCTGATGCGAATATGCTCGGTTGGCACGTGTGTCGGAAAACAGGCGTTTCCTGGAAGAAACGAAAGCTGGTGAAGATGTGCCTGCTCAAGTAGCAGCGTTGTGTCCACTTGGCGCGGCAGTGTGAGCCATAACGTACTTCCACCAGCCGCTTGACGGAACGTAAGCGTTGGCAGCTGCTTGTGTAACAGGTCATGACATTGCTTTGCCCGCTGTTTTAACTGATGCCGCAACCGCTGCAAAGACGGCTCAAACTGGATGGACTGGAGTAGCGCTGCGATGATTTTTTGAGGGAGCAACGGTGAACCTAAATCAGAAATACTTTTGGCAGCGATTAATTTTTCCAACAATCTCCCCTCGGCGATAAGCGCTCCCATTCGGCAAGCAGGGGATAAAAATTTGCTAAATCCTTTTAAATAAATGACATGCCCAGACTTGTCAAAACTTTTAATCGGTGGTGGTGGAGGCGCGTCAAAATAAAGCTCGCTCCACGGGTCGTCTTCTAAAATTAAAAAATGATAGCTTTCCGCAATATCGACAAGTTGTTTTCGTTTTTTCATGCTAAGCGTCGTTCCCGTTGGGTTTTGAAACGTTGGGTTTGTATAAAGCAATGTTGGACGATATTGGTCGCACACCCTCAACAACGTTTTTATATCTATCCCATCTTGCTCCACTGGAATCGGAATAATTTGTGCCCCTCTTGCCTTGAACACATCGATGCTTCCTGGATACGTAGGTGCTTCCATTAAAACGACATCATTTGGCCCGACGAACGTTTTCGCCACAAGTTCTATGCCTTGTTGGGCACCGCTTGTTGCGAGGATATGTTCAGGCGGCACAGACATCGTGCGAATATATTGGCTCACTGCTTTCCGAAATTCCATATCCCCGTTGGCACTGCTGTATTGGCTTAATAATTGTGGTTGCTGTTGTATAACGTGCACCGTTGTTTCGCGAATCCAATCCATATGGAAAAGTTCTCCATGAAGACAAGCAGTAGCTAAGTTATAGCGAATGTTTCGTAACGGTTGAGAAATTGCGAGTGATTGCGCCCGCGGCACGTAGTCATGAACTAACATTTGCCATTTCGTATCAAGTGGGGGATGGGCAATGGCAGTTCGTTGTTTCACAAAAATTCCCTTCCCTTGAAAACTTTCGACATATCCTTTTTGTTGCAGCAGTTGATACGCTTTTTGCACCGTCACTAATGCTACTCCTAGTTCTTTTGCTAGCTGGCGGACAGAAGGAAGCTGTTCACCTTCTTTTAACATATTGGAAGAAATCCGGTCGATAAAATATTGGCATATTTGTTCGTGCACCGGAACGTGCGAATGCCGCTTTAAAGGAATATTCATACACTTTCACCTACTGTTATAGAAAGAGTTTTACTGTTATACAGCTATTATAGCATGCTATACGTAAAATAACAGAAAAAGGTGATGGAAATGGTTTTATTGGGGTATTTTGCGATGTGCCTTATTTTTGGAACGACGTTTTTAGCGATTAAAATCGGCTTGCAAGCAGGGTGGACTCCGTATTTTTCTGCCGGTTTCCGCTTTTTTCTTGCCGGCTTTCTCGTCATTGTCTACGGATTAGTGACGAAACAATTTTCTTTTCCGACGAAAAAGCAGCTTGTGCCGTTTTTATTGACAGGGTTATGTATGACAGGTATGACATTTGGAACACTGTATTGGGCAGAGCAATATATTCCATCTAGCTTTGCCGCATTGTTATCAGCGACAGGCCCGCTTTTTGTGACGTTGCTTCATGCAAAAATAGAAAAAAGTAAAATTACTAACGTTCAGCTTGTTGGGCTTGGCTTAGGCTTTTTAGGGATTGTTTTGCTCACCTCCCCATCGCTTTCGGTGCAGTTTCACCTCGTGTGGCTACTTGCTTGCGCGGTCGTTGTCATCGGGGAAAGTTTTTATGCTTTTGCCACCGTCTATTCTAAAACAATATTAAAACAAGGTGTTTCCTCACTAATGCTAAACGGATACCAAATGTTGGTTGGCGGGCTGTTGCTGCTGATCGTTTCTTTTTTCGTCGAAAAGCCACATCTTTCCACAGTCAATGGAATCGGCTGGCTGTCGCTATTGTATTTAGTCATTATCGGCTCCGTTGTTGGGCATGGGCTGTACTATTGGTTGCTCCAAAAAACAAACCCTTCATTCCCAGCGACATGGCTATACGTTTCCCCGTTCCTCTCACTTGTCCTTGACATCGTTGTCCAAGGGGAAAAAATTCACCTTCTCTCGATGCTTGGCGGCATCGTCATTTTAACAGGCGTGTATGTAATGAATCAGCATATTGTTCGTGGCGCTTTTTCAAAAAAAGGGAAGGGTGTGGTATACTGATGGAAAACGTTGCAAAAGGAGAGCGGGGGCATGAAGAGCGAAAAAGAAAAAATGATAAACGGGGAACTGTATTGCGCCGCGGATCCGCAATTAGTCCAAGAGCGAGAACGGGCGAGAAAGCTTACTCGTTTGTATAACCAAACGTTGGAAACAGAGCAGGAAAAACGGGTAGAACTGTTAAAAGAATTACTTGGCTCTACTGGCAAAAACGTATATATCGAACCAAGTTTTCGTTGTGACTACGGGTACAACATTCACGTCGGTGAAAACTTTTATATGAATTTTGATTGCGTGATCTTAGATGTGTGCGAAGTGCGAATCGGCGATAACTGCCTAGTTGGCCCTGGTGTGCACATCTATACAGCGACACATCCGCTACATCCGCAGGAAAGAAACACAGGATTAGAATATGGGAAACCGATCCGCATCGGTCATAACGTATGGATTGGCGGACGAGCAGTGATTAACCCCGGCGTGAACATCGGCGATAATGTCGTTATCGCCTCCGGAGCCGTTGTCACAAAAGACGTACCAAGCAATGTCGTCGTTGGCGGCAATCCCGCTAAAATCATTAAGCGAATACAAATTTAAACCCACCGCCCCTCATCGTAGGATGGGGGGTATTAACTTCATATCTTTTCATTAATTAACCCGTGGTGTCAGTTGAGCTCGCACAAGCATCACTAACGAATACGCAAGCAAGATGGCAGTCAGTGCTACCTCAAACTCCGCAATTGGGTTAGCACAAGTGAATGTCCGAGTACACTTCTATTCTACAGGAAATTCACAGGCAAGGCTATTTTACACTTACTCGATTTTATCTGGCGCCACAGGTATTAATTACCTCAATCCGTGACAGAAGCGTATCAAAAATGCTGGAAAACCCAATCATGCCGAGGTTTCAGTTCAATTTCGAATGTTCACCTATTAGGTGAAGAACCCTAGGGGCAATATTTGTTGATTTAGCAAGGTTTTCTTGGTGGTTTTGAACACGTCTTTATCACGGATTTAGGAATTAATCTAGTTGAAAAAAAAAGGAAAACGGTGTAGACTTAAAGTAATAATAAAGCAAGCGCTTTCCTTTTTGTTGCATTCTATAACGAAAGATTGGTGGAGTATGAAAGTAACAATTTATGACGTGGCGAAAGAGGCTGGAGTATCTATTTCGACTGTGTCCAGAGTGATTAATAATACAGGTCGAATTAGTGATAAAACAAGAAAAAAAGTATTGAAGGTAATGGAAGCTTTGCATTACCAACCTAGCATGGTCGCTTCCGCTTTGACCGGAAAGCGCACGCGTACGATCGGACTTATTATCCCGGATGTTGCGAATCCTTTTTTTGCAGAAATCGCTCGAAAAGTAGAAGATCGAGGAAGGGAATTAGGATTTAATCTATTAATGTGTAATACGGATAACAATGCCGAAACGGAAGAAATGTATCTTTCTTTGCTGAAACAGAAGAGTGTTGATGGGATTATTATCGGAACGACTACAAAAAACTATACGGTGCTAAATGAGTTGTTGCAAGCTCAGTTTCCGATTGCGTTTATTGCACAAGACATCCCGGAGTTAGCGATCAATGTTGTAAAAGTCGATGATTTTTTAGGAGGGTATCAAGCTGTATCTCATTTAGTGTCGTTAGGCCATAAAAAAATTGCTATTATGCTAGGAAATTTAAACAGAACGAGTGATAAAGATCGACTTCATGCGTATCAGCAAGTGTTGAAGGAAAGTGATTTGGAGTATGACGAAAATTTGATTGTGTATACAGATTATTCGATGGAGGATGGCAAGCGAGCGGCACGTGAGTTGCTCACATCGTCACAAAGACCAACAGCTATTTTTGCCTGTTTCGACTCGCTTGCCGTAGGAATTTATCAAGCAGCAAAAGAACTAGGGGTTTCGATTCCGGAAGATTTATCGGTCGTCGGTTTTGATAATACGATATTGTCTACCATTGTTGATCCACCGTTAACTACAGTTGCACAACCGATCGATGAAATGGGGCGCCAAGTCGTTGATCTTATTATCAAGGAGATTGATGGAGAAAAACATATAAAGCAGCGTATTGTTTTGCCACCAGAGCTAGTCATTCGTCAGTCCACAAAACGATTGTAGAGCCGTTGGTTAGCGGCTCTTTTTATGTTTGATAAAAAATTTTATAAATTCAGAAAAAATAGTTGCCAAAATGAAGAAGGATAGATAAAATAAAAACAAATGAGAAAGCGCTTGCTCAAAAAAGCCAAATAAAATGATTTTTTTATTTGTTATGGGATTATTTTCTTCTTGTTAAATCGACAAATATTGATAATGATGAGTTTATTTATTACAGGATTATATTTTTTTATTAGAGAAAGCGCTTACTCTAACAATTAAAAAACAGAGAGGGGAGAAAAAATGTCATTAGTGAAAATAGGGATTTTAGGAGCAGGTGGAATTGCAAAAGTTCATACGTCCATTTTAAAGAGAGATCAACGAGTAGAAATTATTGGTGTTGCAGATGTTGTGGAAGACAGAGCAGCTGCCCTAGCAAATGAAGCGGGAAGTGCCAAAGCGGTGCAAACTCTTGAAGACTTATTTGAATTGGGAGTCGATGCCGTATATGTAACAACCCCTAATACGTTGCATGTCGAGCCTGTATTAAAATGCCTTGAAAACAATGTTCATGTATTTTCGGAGAAACCGATGGCTACTTCATTAGAAGGGGCTGGGCGAATCCGAAAAGCGGCTGAAACTTCAAAAGCCGTATACAATTTAGGGATGAACCGCCGCTATGCGTCCGTATACAAAAAAGTCAAAGAACTCATTTCTTCTGGTGAAGTCACCCCATATTTAGCAAATATTAAAATGAACCGAGGCGAGTTGCTGAATCCTGCTTGGACAGCTGATCCAAAAGTAACAGGTGGGTTCCTTTATGAAACCCCTTTCCATCTAATGGATATGTGCCGTTATTTATTTGGGGAAGTACAGACCGTTTATTGTGAAGGACGACAAAATATTTCTGAAGCGGAAATTGATACATTTGCGATTATGATGACGTTTGAATCAGGAACAATAGCGAACTTTGTTACTTATGCGCATGCTGGATGGAGTTTCCCGTTTGAGAGTTTAGAAGTTTACGGAAAATATTGTACAGTTGCTACGCAAGAACTGGAAAAAGTGATGTATGCCCCGGGGTTAAAGCAACCAGCTCAAATTAGCGATTTTTATCAATTATCTATCGAAGAGAAATGGGGATATGTGGAGGAGGATCGTCTCTTTATCGATGCCATTATTCATGGAACGAAACCGCCAGTCACAGCGGAAGACGGATATCGCTCGATTCAATTGTTAGAGGCCGTTTATGAAAGCGCTAAAACTGGTAAAATGATCGATTTCCGTCAAACAGCACCATCACAATAAAACAGAGTAGGTGACAACATGAGCAAAAAACAAGTTCGAATTGGGATGGTTGGATATAAATTTATGGGAAAAGCCCATAGCCATGCATTTCGTGACATTCCATTTTTCTTCGATACGGATGTCGTTCCTGTTTTACAAGCCATCGCTGGACGAGATGAGCAAGGGGTGAAACGAGCCGCTGAAAAAATGGGATGGGCGTCGTACGAAACGGACTGGCGCCGTCTTATTGAGCGTGACGATATTGATGTTATTGATATTGTTACACCGAATAATACGCACGCGGAGATTGCTATTGCCGCAGCGAAAGCAGGAAAACATATTATTTGCGAAAAGCCGCTTGCACTAACATTGGAACAGTCGTTACAAATGCTTGAAGCTGTAAAAGAAGCCGGGGTTGTCCATATGATTTGCCATAATTATCGGTTTGCACCGGCTGTCCAGTTTGCCAAGCAGCTAATCGAACAAGGTCGATTAGGGAAGATTTATCATATTCGCGCAACATTCCTTCAAGATTGGCTTATGGATCCTAATTTTCCATTAATATGGAGGTTGAAAAAAGAAGTGTCTGGGTCGGGTACGCATGGCGATCTTGGTGCACACATTATTGATTTGGCACGCTTCTTAGTCGGGGAGTTTAGCGAAGTAGTCGGAATGATGGAGACATTCATTAAAGAGCGGCCATTGGGTGATATGGATATCCATTTAAAAGGCAGAATGGAAAGCGATCAATGGGGAGAAGTCGATGTGGATGATGCTTCGGCCTTTTTAGCTCGTTTCGAAAATGGAGCATTAGGTGTTTTTGAAGTAACTCGCTTTAGCAGAGGAAATCGTGCTGGAAACCGATTTGAAATTAACGGGGAAAAAGGTTCGATTCGTTGGGATATGGAAAACATGAACAACTTGCAAGTGTATTTGGAAGACGACGAGCGGGGACTCCAAGGATTCCGAACGATCAACTGCACGGAAGTGGAGCATCCTTATGCAGCTGCTTATTGGCCAGCAGGGCACATTATTGGTTACGAACATACATTTATCAATTTATTAGTTGAAATGATGAACGGAATTGCAAAAGGATACAGTCCAGCGCCGAATTTCGAGGATGGTGTACGCAATCAGGCTGTTTTAGAGGCGATTGAACGTTCTGTACAAACGGGAACGTGGATAAAAATATCAGAATTGTTAAAACAGTCTAAATTGCAAATAATTTAAAAGAGAGAAAGTCTTATAACTTCCTCTCTTTCTGTAATAAACAAAAGAAAGCGATTACATTTCGGAAAGGTTGTGTTGTTTTATGACAATTCGTTGCGCTGTGCTCGGTTTAGGGCGTTTAGGTCATCATCACGCTAAAAACTTAGCAACCTACCAAATTGCTGGAGCGCAATTAGTCAGTGTTGTTGATCCACAAGAAGAACGAGCTGAACAATTTTCTAAAGAGTTTCAAGTGGAGCATTGGACAAAAAATCCAGAGGAAGTGTTTGAAAATCCCCATATCGATGCAGTCGTCATTGTCACTCCCACTAGTACCCATGCCGATATGATTAAGAGGGCTGCAAAAAATGGGAAAGCCATTTTTGTTGAAAAGCCGTTAACACAGCGTTTAGAAGAAGCAGATGAAATCATTCAAACAATCAAAGAAACGGGCGTTGTTTGTCAAGTTGGGTTTATGAGAAGATTTGATCCTGCCTATGCAGAGGCAAAGCGAAGAATCGACGCAGGGGACATTGGCAAGCCGATCTATTTTAAAGGAATTACTCGTGATGCCGGTTCACCGCCCGCCGAGTTTATTAAACATAGCGGTCGCATGTTTTTAGACGTTTCGATTCATGATTATGATATTGCGAGATATTTGATGGGAGCAGAAATTACGTCCGTGGCGGCACATGGAAGGGTATTGCTTCATCCGTTTATGGAAGAGTTTAAAGATGTTGACCAAGCGATTACGTACGTCCAGTTTGATTCCGGAGCTGCAGGCGATATTGAAGCGAGCCGCAATTCCCCTTATGGCCATGACATTCGTACCGAAATTATCGGCACAGAAGGATCGCTCTTTATTGGAACGTTACGGAACCAAAACGTTACGTTATTGAATGCAAAAGGCAGTACGTATGAGATCATCCCGGATTTCCAAACACGCTTTCATGACGCATACCGCTTAGAACTTGCTCATTTTGTGGAATGTGTTCGTAATAACCAAACGCCAAACGTAACAGAAATCGATGGCAAAGTAAATTTAGAAATAGCTATTGCGGCAACAGAATCGTTTGATACTGGAAAAACGGTGCATATAAAGGGGGGATGCTTGGAAAAAAGTTGCTAGATTTTTACGTGTTTGTTGTGTTTTGTTGGATGAGGGACTTAACAATTTTTCACGATGAAACAAAGGGGGCATAAATCCGATGATGTTTTTAAAAAGATGGATTTCGATGGTCGTTTTGTTGCTATTAACGATGTTTATCGCTGTCGGTTGTAGTGAAAAACAACAAACATCTGGACAAACTGGGAAGCAATCAGGGGAGAATAAAAAAGTTGTAATCGGTGCAGCATTGCCGGACTTTGATGATAAATGGCTCAGCTATTTGCAAGACGGGATGAAAGAATACGCTAAAACACAACCGGACGTGGAAGTTATTTATGTCGATGCAATGAATGATGCAAATAAACAGTTATCTCAAGTCGAAAACTTTGTTCAACAAAAAGTCGATGCGATTGTGTTAATACCAGTCGATACTGTTTCGGCGCCAGAAATGGTCGATAAAGCAAACCAAGCCAATATCCCGATAGTAGTAGTCAATCGAATTTTTGATGGGGTAGATAAAGCTACTGCTTACGTCGGTTCTGAATCGATTAAAGCAGGAGTTATGCAAATGGAAGAAGTGGCAAAGATTCTCGGTGGAAAAGGTAACATCGCCATTATGAACGGTCAGATGGGACAAGAGGCGCAAATCAAAAGGACGGAAGGAAATAAAGAAGTGATTAAAAAATATCCAAATATGAAAGTTGTGTTAGAAGGAACAGCTGAATGGGATCGGGCGAAAGGAATGTCTTTAATGGAAAACTGGCTCAACTCTGGCAAAAAGATTGATGCGGTTGTTTCTAACAACGACGAGATGGCGATTGGAGCAATTATGGCATTGGAAGCTGCAGGAAAGTTAAACGACGTGGTCGTTGCGGGTGTTGATGCGACGCCAGATGCTTTAGAATATGTAAAATCAGGAAAGTTAAAAGTCACTGTTTACCAAAACGCCAAAGGACAAGGTCAAGGTGGATTGGAAACAGCAATTAAAGCAGCAAAAGGAGAGAAAGTCGAGAAATTCAACTGGATTCCATATGAACTTGTGACGAAAGATAATGTGGAAGAGTACATCAAAAAATGGCAGTAACATGTTTCTCTTTTCTAGGAGGGAAAGGACGCTACAATCGATAGTGTCCTTTCCTCAAAAAGTAATTCTATTGAAAATGAGGGAATGTATATGAATAAAGAGCATGTTCTCGAGATGATTAACATCACAAAAGAATTCCCAGGAGTAAAAGCGCTAGATAACGTGCAGTTGAAAGTAAAAAAAGGAACGGTTCATGCGCTTATGGGAGAGAACGGGGCTGGGAAATCGACGTTAATGAAAATATTAATTGGGATTTACACACCTGATAGCGGCAAAATTATTTTTGATGGCGAGGAGTTGAAAGTTTCCGCGATTAAAAACGCCCTTGATAAAGGGATTTCGATGATTCATCAAGAGCTCAGCCCGATTCCGAATATGACGGTGGCGGAAAACATTTTCTTAGGAAGGGAGCCAAGCTATAAATTTGGCTGGGTGAAAGCGAAAGAACTCGAGGAAAAGACAAGGAAATTATTTGAAAAGCTCGAAATTGACATTGATCCGAAGGCGAAAATGTCTGAACTGAGCATCGCCAACACACAAATGGTTGAAATCGCAAAAGCTATTTCCTATAACTCCAAGCTCATTATTATGGATGAGCCGACATCTGCTATTACAGAGAAGGAAGTACATCACCTATTTAAAATCATTCGTTCATTGAAACAAGAAGGCGTATCTATCATTTATATTACCCATAAAATGGATGAGTTGTCACAAATTACAGATGAAGTTACGGTATTGCGGGATGGAAAATATATCGGAACGAAGTCTAGTGACCAAATTACAAAAGATGAATTGATCGAAATGATGGTCGGAAGGGAATTAAATCAAATTTTCCATAAACAACAAGTCGAAATTAAAGAATTGGCACTGTCCGTTCAACAGTTATCGAAAAAAGGAAAATTCGAAAATATTAGTTTTGAAGTAAGAAAGGGAGAAATTGTTGGGATTGCTGGACTAATGGGATCAGGACGAACAGAAGTGTTAGAGAGCGTATTTGGAATTAACCCTTCTGATTCTGGGGAGATCTATGTTCATGGTGAAAAAGCAACTATCCGCTCGCCGCGTGATGCCATTCGATATGGCATGGGGCTGTTGACAGAGGATCGAAAACTAACAGGTTTATTCTTGCCGCTTTCTGTACAAGACAACATCATTACCGTAACGATTGAGCAGTATGCAAAAGGTGGATTTTTGAATGAAAAGAAAATTCGCGAAGATTGCCAACGTCTTTCTGATCAATTGGCAATAAAAACACCGAGCCTTCAACAACTGATTAAATATTTAAGTGGAGGAAATCAACAAAAAGCGTTGATTGCGAGATGGCTGCTACAGGATCCAGATATTTTGTTTTTAGACGAACCGACACGAGGAATTGATGTTGGGGCAAAATCTGAAATTTATAATTTAATTTTTGATCTAGCGAAAAAAGGGAAAGCGATTGTTGTTGTATCTTCGGAATTACCAGAAATATTAGGATTAAGCGATCGTATTATCGTCATGCACGACGGAAAGAAAACAGGGGAATTAAGCAGAGAGGAAGCAACGCAAGAACGAATTATGGAATTAGCAACAGGAGAATTAGTTACAAGCGGATCATAACGATTGGAGGGAGTATATATGAGTAGCCAAGTGTCTATTGTAAATAAACAAAAAAAGTCGAAGTCAGCCGTTAGTTCTAAAGAAAGAGTTTCCCGCATTTTACACAAATATGGAATGTTAATGATTCTTATTGGATTAATTATCCTTATGTCCTTTCTTTCTCCTACGTTTTTAACAACTGGGAACTTACTGAATATTGTCAGACAAATGTCTGTTGTTGGAATTGTAGCAATTGGGGTTACGATTGTGATTATTACAACGGGAATTGACTTGTCGTCGGGTTCGGTCATTGCGCTTGTGTCTGTTGTAGCGGCTAGTTTTGCGCACCCGGATACGTATCCATTCTTTGTGCCAATACTTATTGGACTTGGACTTGGTCTTCTTACTGGTGTCATCAACGGAACAATCATTTCAAAAGCAAAAATCGCTCCTTTTATTGTTACGTTAGGTATGATGACAGCCGCGAGAGGGGCCGCATTGCTTTTTAGTGATGGAAGACCGATTGGGAATTTATCGGATTCATTTAAGTTTATCGGCCAAGGTGCAGTATTCGGCATCCCTGTTCCGATTATCATTTTCGCATTTGTAGGAGTGATTTCTTACATTCTCTTAAATAAAACGAAATTCGGAAAGTATGTGTATGCGATCGGCGGTAATGAACACGCAGCGATTATTGCTGGTGTTAACGTCGATAAATACAAAGTTTTCGTGTATGGATATGCTGGATTATTATCTGGTCTTGCCGGAATTGTTTTAACGTCCCGTATTTCTTCCGGTCAGCCAACAGCAGGTGTCATGTACGAATTGGATGCGATCGCCGCAGCGGTCATTGGTGGCACAAGTCTTGCGGGGGGAATTGGAACAATCGGTGGTACTATCGTTGGGGCGCTTATTATCGGTGTGATGAATAACGGCCTTGATTTGCTGAACGTTTCGCCGTACTGGCAACAAATCTTAAAAGGGGTCATTATTACAGTTGCCGTGTTTATTGACTCACGCAAAAATCGGAAATCATAAGGTGGGAAATGTTAATGAAAATCGCGTTTAACGAAGCGACGACCTTGAAAAATTCCACATTAAAATTAGACTTAGAGCTTTGTGAAAAACATGGATATGACTTAATCGAAATTCGCCTCGATAAATTAAGAGAATATCTCATTGATCATACGGTAGAGGAGTTAAAGGAGTTTTTGGAAGTGCATCGAATCAAACCGTACGCGTTTAATGCGCTAGAGTTTATTACGTTCCGGGATCAAGAAGGATATGAACAACTAAAAAGTGATCTGCGATTTTTATGCGAGGTTGGCGAAGTGATCGATTGCAAAACGATCATCGCCGTTCCAACGTTTGATATTGGAGATTACACGAAAACGAAAATCAAAGAAGAAACGGTTCGAGTGCTGCACGAGTTGGCACAACTCGCAGAGCCATATGGCGTACGGATTGCTTTAGAATTTTGCGGATATCCGAATTGTTCGGTTAACACCTTTTCTCAGGCATACGACATTGTTCGAGAAGTAAATCGACACAACGTTGGCCTTGTGTTAGACTGCTTTCACTTTCATGCTATGAATTCTCGCATTGAAGATTTACGGGAGGCAGACCCAACGAAAATTTTCGTATTTCATATAGATGATTGTGAAGATTTACCAGTTGGCGCACTGCGTGACCATCACCGTGTATGGCCGGGGGACGGTGCGATTGATCTAGAGCAAATTTTGCGCACATTAAAAGACATCGGTTATGACGAAATGGTGTCGATTGAGTTGTTTAGACCCGAATACTGGGAATGGGATGCGGAAAAAACGATTCGAGTCGCGAAAGAAAAAACAGAAAAACTAGTAAATCGCTATTTTAAGATCGAGCGAGTTTGACAGGAAGGTAGGGAGTGGAGGATCATGAAAACAATCCGATTAACGACGGCCCAAGCGTTAGTGAAGTTTTTAAACCAACAGTATGTCGAGTTTGATGGAAAAGTGCAAAAGTTTGTGAAAGGGATTTTTACGATTTTTGGACATGGTAATGTGCTTGGCATCGGTCAAGCGCTAGAAGAGGATCCGGGGGATCTAGAAGTGTATCAAGGAAGAAACGAACAAGGAATGGCGCACTCGGCGATCGCTTTCGCCAAACAAAAGCACCGAAAACAAATTATAGCATGCACATCTTCCGTTGGTCCTGGTTCGGCAAATATGGTAACAGCAGCGGCTACTGCTTCGGCCAACAACATTCCTGTTTTATTACTTCCAGGAGATACGTTTGCGACAAGACAACCGGATCCCGTTCTTCAGCAAATCGAACATGTTCACGATTTGACTATTTCGACAAACGATGCTTTTCGTGCCGTCAGTAAATATTGGGATCGTGTCAATCGCCCAGAACAGTTAATGACCGCGATGATTCAGGCGATGCGTGTGTTGACTGACCCTGCGAATACTGGTGCAGTCACGATCGCCCTGCCACAAGATGTGCAAGGGGAGGTATACGACTTTCCAGAATACTTTTTCCAAAAACGGATCCATCGCATCGAGCGCCGTATCCCGACGGAAGAGGCGATCCGAGATGCTATAGAGTTAATTAGAAGAAAGAAAAAGCCGATTATCATTTGCGGCGGCGGTGTCCGTTATTCGGAGGCGGCGGCGGCGTTAAAGCGGTTTTCGGAAAAGTTTCATATTCCGTATGGAGAAACGCAAGCAGGTAAAAGTGCCATCGAAAGCACCCATTTTTATAATCTCGGCGGAATTGGCGTAACAGGGAATCTTGCGGCTAACTTAGTGGCGAAAGAAGCGGATCTTGTGATCGGGATTGGTACGCGATATACAGATTTCACAACAAGTTCTAAACAGTTATTCCAATGTCCAGATGTGGAGTTTTTAAACATTAATATTTCTGAATTTCACGCATATAAGATGGATGCAGTGAAAATCGTAGCTGATGCAAAATTGGCGATCCTTGCTCTCGAGCGAGAACTAGAAAAAATCGGTTACCGTTCCGGGTACACAAATGAAATCGAAGCCGCTAAAAAAGCATGGCAGAAAGAATTGAACCGCTTATATCACGTGCGATATCAAGAACCGAACTTTACACCAGAAGTTGCCGGCCATCTTGATGAAGTGCTTCCAGAGTTTGTGGAATCTTTTCAGTCACGTTTAACACAAACAGAAGTGATTGGTGTCATTAATGAATTTATTGATGAAGATGCGATTGTAATTGGTGCGGCAGGCAGCTTACCGGGGGATTTACAGCGGATGTGGGTGTCACGTAAACCGAATACGTATCATATGGAATACGGGTATTCGTGCATGGGGTATGAAATTTCCGGAGCGTTTGGGGTGAAGATGGCTGAACCGGATAAGGAAGTATACGCGATGGTTGGCGATGGCAGCTATCTCATGCTTCATTCTGAGCTTGTGACGAGCATCCAAGAACGGAAGAAAATTAATGTGCTTCTTTTTGATAACGCCGGCTTTGGATGCATTAATAATTTGCAAATGGATAACGGAATGGATAGCTTCGCTACAGAATTCCGTTATCGAAACGAGGAAACAGGGCGCTTAGATGGCAGCCTGATCCGTATTGATTTTGCGCAAAGCGCTGCTGGCTACGGGGTGAAAACATACAAAGTTCATACGCTCGAACAGCTAAAAGAAGCATTGGAAGATGCGAAACAACAAACGGTATCGACATTAATTGACATCAAAGTGCTCCCGAAAACGATGACACACGATTATGAATCGTGGTGGCACGTTGGAGTGGCCGGGGCTTCTTGCAATCCGAACATCATAGAAGCATATAGGAAAAAAGAAGAACGATTGAAAAAGGCTCGCAAATATTGATATAAAAATCGAGGTGGATCATATGACAGTTAGTCAGACCAATCCTTTTCAAATCGGTATTGCGCCGATTAGTTGGGTGAATGATGATATTCCCGGCCTTGGCGACCATTATACACAAGATCAAGTGCTAGCCGAGATGGCTTCGCTCGGCTATATTGCGACGGAAATGGGGCGACTCTTTTCCCAAGATCCGTCGTCTTTAAAAGCAAAGCTGGAACAATACGGCATCCGGCTTGCCAGCAAATTTGTCAGCGTACTATTTTCGGATGAAAGCCGGATTGAACAGGAACTTCAATCGTTTGAGCAATGGGTGAAATATTTATATGAAATGGGGTGCGAGTATGTCATCGTCTGCGAAATGGGCGGATCGATGCATTGGGATCCTCGCCGTTCTCCTGATGATAAAACCATTCAAAGATTAACAGAGAAGGAATGGAAGTCACTCGTAAACGGATTGCATCAAGCGGCAAAATTATGCGAACGATACGGCATGAAACTTGTGTACCATTTCCATGCAGGTACAGTAGTGGAAACAGCAGAAGAAATTGATCGTTTAATGGATTTAACAGATCCGAATCTTGTCCATTTATTATATGATACAGGCCATGCATTATATGGGGGATATGATCCGCTAGAACTTTTAATGAAATACGAAAATCGCATTCAATACGTTCATTTAAAAGATGTTCGGCGCGATGTGCTTGAACAAGTACGGAAAGAAAATCTCGATTTTCGTAGTGCAGTGTTGCGAGGAATGTTTACCGTACCGGGAGATGGATGCATTGATTTTGTGCCGATTTTTAAAAAGTTGATCGAAAAGCAGTATGACGGCTGGATGATTGTTGAAGCGGAACAAGATCCAGCGGTTGCTCATCCGTACACGTATGCCAAAATGGCAAAAGAGTATATTGATGCGACCATCCAAGCGGTGATGGCAGCGAAACAACGATAAAGGAGTGGGATTGGTGAATCGTTTGATCGTCCCAAGTCAACAGCCGGATCATGAAGGGAACGTGCTGCGTGTAACTCCGAAGTCGGCTGGATGGGAGTATGTCGGCTTTGAAGTATATGTCCTCCGTAAAGGACAGACGTTGCGAAAAGAAACAGGAAACGAAGAAGCATGCCTCGTTCTGTTAAGCGGAAAAGCAACCGTTTCTACGAAGCAAGCACGATGGAAACATATTGGTGAACGTATGAATGTGTTTGAAAAAACACCGCCATATTCGGTATATGTTCCATCCGATGATTTTTACGAGGTCGCAGCCATAACGGATCTCGAGTTAGCTGTTTGTTTGGCTCCGGGCAAAGGCACGTATCCGGCTCGGTTAATTGCTCCAAAAGATGTTGGGGTAGAAATGAGAGGCGCAGGTAATATCGAACGAAAGATCCATAACATCTTGCCGGAGCAGCAGCCGGCAGATAGTTTGCTAGTCGTAGAAGTATTTACACCGGAAGGAAACTGGTCGAGTTATCCTCCGCATAAGCACGATCAAGACAATTTGCCTTATGAGTCATATTTGGAAGAAACGTATTACCATAAAATCAACCCTGACTACGGGTTTGCGGTGCAAAGAGTATATACCGATGATCGTTCTTTAGATGAAACAATGATCGTAAAAAATAGCGATGTTGTATTAGTGCCGAAAGGATATCACCCTGTTTCGGCACCGCCCGGATATGAAGTGTATTATTTAAATGTTATGGCGGGGCCGACTCGAACATGGAAATTTCATAATGACCCGGATCATGAATGGGTCATGGAAAGTAAACTAGCAACCAAACAATCATAGAGAGGAGGGGATGTCATGAATCGTTTACGATTTGATGCTCAAAAACCGCTCGACTTTATTGCAATTGGTCGATTATGTATCGATTTAAACGCGAATGAAATCAATCGTCCAATGGAAGAAACGGTGACATTTACGAAATATGTCGGCGGTTCCCCCGCCAATATTACGATCGGGATGTCCCGTTTAGGAATGAAAACAGGGTTTATCGGTCGGGTGGCGGATGACCAGATGGGGCGGTTTATCGTCAACTATTTGAAAAAAAATAATATCGATACATCAAACGTTGTTACCGACCAGTCCGGAAGTGTGACAGGGCTTGCGTTTACCGAAATCAAAAGCCCAACCGATTGCAGCATTCTTATGTATCGCGACAATGTCGCGGATTTGAAGCTAGAACCGAAAGATGTCAGCGAAGATTATATGAAACAAGCAAAAGTTCTTTTAATTTCAGGAACAGCCTTAGCGAAAAGCCCTTCACGTGAAGCTATATTTTTGGCATTGGAATACGCCAGAAAACATCATGTTGTCGTGTTCTTTGATCTTGATTACCGACCTTATACATGGAATTCGCCAGAAGAAACTGCCATTTATTACAATCTTGCGGCAGAAAAATGTGATGTAATTATCGGAACTCGTGAAGAGTTTGATATGATAGAACAATTTGAGACTTATCGAGGCGATGATGAGAAAACGGCGAAAAAATGGTTTGACTATCAGGCAAAAATTGTCGTCATTAAACATGGGAAAGATGGATCGATCGCTTATACAAAAGAAGGGGAAGCATTCAAAGGACCAATTTTTCCAGCGAACGTTATCAAAACATTTGGCGCAGGAGACTCGTATGCAGCTGGTTTTATTTACGGACTCATGCAAGGCTGGGATATTCCGGAAGCGATGGAATATGGCGCAGCGGCTGCCTCGATCGTGATTTCTAGTCATAGTTCTTCAGAGGCGATGCCAACACTCGAACAAATCGAAAGCTATATTCAAAAATGTAAAAATGGCGAAATGATCATTCCATAGGAGGGAGAAAAAATGGCAACAACCGCTAGTGTACAAACATTAAAAAACTATATTGGAGGGCGCTGGGTGGAAGCGACATCTGAGCAAACAGAAGTTGTGCCAAACCCGGCGACTGGAGAAATTTTAGCGTACGTTCCGATTTCTAGTCGGGAAGATGTCCATGAAGCAGTAAAAGCGGCAAAAGAAGCATTTAAAACGTGGAGCAAAACACCAGTGCCGCGTCGTGCTCGTATTTTGTTTAAATACCAACAATTGCTTGTCGAGCATTGGGAAGAACTGGCTCGCCTCGTAACACTGGAGAACGGGAAAAGCTACAACGAAGCATACGGGGAGGTTCAGCGCGGGATCGAATGTGTTGAATTCGCCGCTGGAGCGCCAACATTAATGATGGGCAAGCAACTACCGGATATCGCGACTGGCATTGAATCCGGCATGTATCGCTATCCGATTGGGGTTGTTGGGGGGATTACGCCGTTCAACTTTCCGATGATGGTACCTTGTTGGATGTTCCCGCTAGCGATTGCTTGCGGCAACACGTTTGTTTTAAAACCATCGGAACGTACACCGATGTTAGCCAACCGGTTAGCAGAACTCTTTAAAGAAGCAGGTCTTCCCGACGGTGTATTAAATATCGTACATGGAGCGCACGATGTCGTAAATGGATTATTAGAGCATCCGGATGTTAAAGCGATTTCGTTTGTTGGTTCGCAACCGGTTGGTGAGTACGTATATAAAACAGCAGCTGCTCACGGAAAACGGGTGCAGGCGTTAACAGGGGCGAAAAATCATTCTATTGTGATGCCGGACGCAAATTTAGATCTTGCCGTTCGCGAAATCATCAACGCAGCGTTCGGCTCTGCCGGAGAACGATGCATGGCGACTTCTGTTGTTGTCGCGGTCGGGGATATTGCCGAAACATTGGTGAAAAAGTTAGTAGACGCAGCTAACGACATTAAGATTGGCAACGGCTTAGAGGAAGGGATATTTCTCGGACCAGTCATTCGCGATTCGCATAAAGAGAGAACGGTCAAATACATTGAAATCGGTGAAAAAGAAGGTGCTCTATTAGTACGTGATGGGCGGAAAGATGTTGAGACCATGGAAAACGGCTATTTTGTCGGCCCGACAATTTTTGACGGTGTCAAACCAGATATGACGATTTGGAAAGATGAAATTTTTGCACCGGTATTGTCCATCGTCCGTGTCGATACGCTAGATGAAGCGATTGAAGTAGCGAATCAGTCTCCATTTGCTAACGGTGCTTGCATTTATACGAGAGATGGGGGAAATGTTCGCAAATTTCGTGAAGAAATCGATGCGGGCATGTTAGGTGTGAACTTAGGTGTACCAGCGCCGATGGCATTTTTCCCGTTCTCAGGTTGGAAAAATTCGTTCTATGGAGATCTTCATGCGAATGGTACGGATGGAGTTGAGTTTTATACACGTAAAAAAATGGTTACTGCTCGTTGGTAAACGTATCGAGTATCAAGCGATGAACGCTTGATACTCTTTCCTTATTATTTTTGAGGGGGGAATGCGTATGTCATTAGTATGTACAACAGATATGCTACAACACGCTTTGAATGAAGGCTATGCAATCGGTCACTTCAATATTAATAATTTAGAATTTGCGCAAGCTATTCTTCAAGCAGCCGAAGAGGAGCAATCTCCTGTCATTCTTGCGGTAAGTCCGGGCTATCTTCCACATTTAGGAGGGTTTCATCTCGCTGCAACGATGGTGAAAGCACTTATCAAAGAATATAGCATTACGGTTCCGGTCGCTCTTCATTTAGATCATGGTACATCATATGAACAATGTCTTCAGGCGATGTATGCCGGATTTACGTCAGTGATGATCGATGCCTCCCACTACCCTCTTGATGTAAACATTGCTCAAACGAAGAAGGTGGTTGAAGCAGCCCATGCATTAGGCGTTTCCGTCGAAGCGGAAGTAGGGAGAATCGGGGGACAAGAAGATGATCTGGTCGTTGATGAAGCAGAGGCGATGTATGCGATTCCGGAAGAATGTGCGCGCCTTGTGAAGGAAACCGGCGTCGATTTTCTTGCGCCGGCATTAGGATCTGTTCACGGACCGTATAAAGGAGAACCGAAACTAGGATTTTCGCAAATGGAACAAATCCAAATGTTAACCGGCGTTCCGCTCGTCTTGCACGGCGGTACAGGTATTCCAACACACGACATTCGCCGCGCCATTTCTTGTGGGACAGCGAAAATTAACGTCAATACGGAAAATCAACTGGCGTTTACGAAGGCGATTCGCCGTGTGCTAGAAGAAAACGCAACATTATATGATCCACGAAAATATTTAGGGGCGGCACGAGAAGCGGTGAAAGATACTGTAAAACAGAAGATGAGGGAATTTGGTTCATCAGAAAAGGCAGAAAAAGTCCGTAATTATATTCGAACTAAGACAATGATTTAGTGGACAAGGAATGAATTATATGGGGAAGTATTTAAAGAAAAAAACGTTCACTATTCGGCAAAAAGTATGGATTACTTTTGTGGCTATTGGGATGCTATTTTTTTTAATGGTAGGTACCTTCTATTACTATTTAACAGCCATTAATCGTTCCCATGATGAATTTCTTCAACGGAGAATGGTGATATTACGCAATACAGATCATATTCAATTACAAGCAATCGAACAAATTAATAAATTACAAGCTTTTTTAATCTCTGGAAATCAAAATTTTATTGCAGACATGAAAAAATCTAATCAACAACTAGCAATTGTCTTACAAAACACGAAAAGCCTAGTAGAAACGAAAGAAGAACAAAACTACATTTGGAAATTACAAATATTGAATAAAAATTTTTTAACTGTCACAGAACAGGTCGTTAAATATAGGGATGATGAGGCGTCTATTCAATTAATCGCTTCATTTGCTGATATGTTTAATCAATTTGCAAACAACATGAAGTTACAGTCTCAAAAGCTCGCCGATCTCGAACAGCAGCTATTAGAAAAGCAAGTTGCGCAAAATGGTCGTCTTTTTATTCAGATCGTTTCTATCTTGGTTCTTGTTTTCCTCTTTGTTGTATGTCTTTTGCTATTAGTTGGCTGGATCGTGTCGAAAAGAATGGTTGATCCGGTAGTTATGATATCCCAAGCTGCCCGCAACATATCTTTTGGTGATTTAACGGTAGACTCAATCTCTATTCATAATAAAGATGAAATTGGAGAGTTAGCGCAGTCTTTTAATATGATGAAAGCGAATCTTCATCAACTTATTCAAGAGGTAAAGAGGGAAGCGGAACAAGTCGTAGCATGTTCTCAACAATTAATTGCCACAGCCGAGCAAACGAAAACAGCCACCGAACAAATTGCTGCTACGATGCAAGAAGTATCAGCAGGTGTTAATAATCAAGTAGAAACGATTGAATACACTTTCCGAACGGTGCAAGAAATGGCTTTCTCTGCCCAACAAATTGCAGAACGTACTCATATCGTTTCTTCTAAATCAGTAGAGGCTTCAGAAAAATCAGCAGAGGGAAGAAAAATGATGGAAACGCTCGTTCAACAAATGACGTTAATGAGTCAGACGGTAAATGAACTGTCCAATGTAGTGAAAGAGCTTGGAATCCATTCAAAAGAAATTACGCACATCATGGAAGTGATTACGGAACTCTCTGAGCAAACGCATCTGTTAGCATTAAATGCGACGATTGAGGCAGCGAGGGCAGGAGAACATGGACGTGGATTTGCGGTTGTAGCAAATGCTGTCCGTAAGCTAGCAGAACAATCGGCACAGTCGGCCCAACAGGTTTCTCTCCTAGTCAGTAAAGTCCAACAGGAAACAGATAATGTTATTATTTCAATGGAAAACGTGACAGACAAGGTAGGGACAGGAATTCGGTTAGTTCACATGGCAGATGAATCATTTGCCCATATTTATGACACTATTCGAGATGCGTCTGTTCAAGTACAACAAGTATCATCCGAGATTACTCGCATAGCTTTAGGCACAGAGCAAATTGTCCAATCGATGAAGCACGTTCAAGAGATTACCGCATCCGCTCATGTCGGCGCACAGGAAGTATCCGGGGCGACGGAAGAGCAGTTAGCGTCTATGCAACAAGTTTCGGCCGCCGCCTATACATTATCTAACATGTCCGAAAAGTTACAGATGTTAATCGGAAAGTTTAAAGCATAGTCGAATGAAAGAACGAGAGGGTGATAAATTGCGACTACTTTTTTCCGTTAAAGACCGATATCTTTTTTTAATGGCGTCATTTCTGTTTTGGGTTTCGAATTTTATTTACATGCCAATTTTATCTCCGTATATTGAATCATTAGGAGGAACATACACATTTATTGGCATTGTTTTAAGCAGCTATGGATTGATGCAATTTTTATTTCGGCTTCCGATCGGGATCATGTCTGATTTTATTAAAAAACGAAAACCGTTTATTATACTCGGTATGTTGATGACGATGATAAGCGGTTTAACATTTGCATTGACCGATAGTTTAGGATGGGCGCTCGTTTCGCGTTCGTACGCTGGGATAGCTGCGGCAACATGGGTGGCTTTCACCGTTTTATATTCGAGCTATTTTAGAGATGCAGAAATCCATAAAGCGATGAGCAGTATTTCTTTTATCGTTGTTTTAGCTCAACTCATAGGAATGTCTCTGAGCGGTTACATTGTCGATAAGTGGGGCTGGCATGCTCCGTTTTGGATAGGTGGAGTTTTAGGGGTTATTGGTACAATCTTTTCTTTGTTCATTTACGAACCGAAAACGGTAACTGTACAAACATCGATACAATTAAAGGATCTTTTGTCAGTAGTGCGGGAGCCGTTTCTGTTAAAAGTTTCTTTACTATCAATTTTAGCCCATAGCATCATTTTTACAACGATGTTTGGGTTTATCCCGATGTATGCGTTGCAAATTGGGCTACAAGAACGCGATTTGAGCATCATTGTTTTTTCGTTTATGATTCCTCATGCAGTAGCGACGCTTTTCATGGGCAAAGTGCTTGTTCCATTCGTAGGTAAATGGAGATCTTTAACGATTGCTTTTTTCTTTAGTGCATTCTTTACAATGATCACTCCGTTCATTGATACAAAAGGTTTATTGTGTATTGTTCAAGCGGCTAATGGATTTTCACAAGGATTGTTATTTCCACTATTATTGGGGATGTCAATTGAATCTATTTCTCACGAAAAGAGAGCAACAGCGATGGGAACGTATCAAGCGTTATATGCGATTGGAATGTTTACAGGGCCGTTTCTTGCTGGGGTGTTGAATTCAGCTATTGGGATAATGGCAGGATTTTATTTTTCAAGCACATTAGGAATTGTGGCAACGTTGCTTACTTTGTTTTGGAATAGTAAAAAACGCTCCAATGCTAGACAAATTAGCCTCGAGATAGAAAAGAGATTGAGATGAAAATAATCGTCATTGATCCGAGAAACGAATTAGAAATTTATCATATCGATACAGAACGGTCATCAAAATTTTATCATGAAAATTTGATAAGAAACATTAACGCCCGACAGCAGAAAGGGCGTCTTTTTTATGTTCGTTTCCGTTCAACAAGGTTAGCCCGTGATATAGTGAAGGATTTTTTCAGAAAAAACAGAATAAAAATGAAAGAGTAGTTTAGGAATAATGCTTACGAAAGGAAGGAAAACAGGATGCATACAACAACCGAAAAAAAGAAACTGTATATTAACGGCGAATGGGTAGAAGCGGAGGCGTATTCGGAGCTGTTGTCACCGTATTCGGGGGAGGTGTTGGCGGAGATTCCACTCGCGACAGAACGTGATGTCAAGCAGGCGATTGCGGCTGCGGATGAAGCGCGGCAAGTGATGGCGAAAATGCCGGCACACGAGCGGGCGGCGATTTTAGAGAAAGTGGTAGCTTTATTGCAACAACGCGCGGACGAAGCGGCCACGTTAATTGCGAAAGAAGCAGCAAAGCCAATTACGACCGCCAAAGCGGAAGTAGCGCGCACGATTCAAACGTATAAATTCGCCGCGGAAGAAGCGAAACGGATTTATGGGGAAACGCTTCCGCTTGATGCCGCGCCAGGCGGGGAAAATCGTGTCGCATTTACGACGCGAGAGCCAATTGGAGTCATCGGAGCGATTACGCCGTTTAATTTCCCGATGAACTTAGTAGCGCACAAGCTAGGTCCTGCGATTGCCTCTGGAAATACGGTCGTATTGAAACCAGCAAGCCAAACACCGCTTTCTGCGTATTTTATTGCGGAGCTGTTTGAACAGGCAGGACTGCCAAAAGGAGCGCTCAATGTCGTGACCGGAAGTGGAAAAACGGTCGGCGACCAAATTGTTACCGATCCACGCATTAGCATGGTAACCTTTACCGGGAGCCCTGAAGTAGGGATTGGCATTCGCAACAAAGCGGGCTTAAAACGTGTTACTCTAGAATTAGGATCAAACTCAGCGGTCATTATCGATGAACAAGTCGATATCGAACGAATCATTCCGCGGTGCGTCGTCGGTGCTTTCTCGTTCCAAGGGCAAGTATGTATTTCGTTGCAACGTATTTACGTGCATGAAAAACGGTATAAAGAATTTGTTGAAAAGTTTATTGCGGCGGTGAAGCAGTTAACAGTCGGTGATCCGCTCGATCCGAGCACAGACGTTTCCGCGCTTATTTCTGCCAAAGACGTCGAGCGGTTCTTGCAATGGATTGAAGAGGCAAAACAAGGCGGCGCTACCGTGGCGGTTGGTGGAGAGAGACAAGGGAATATTTTGTTACCAACGGTCATTTTAGATGCGGCGCCAACGATGAAAGTATCGTGCCAAGAAGTATTTGCGCCAATCGTCTTAATTAATCAAGTGTCTTCCATCGACGAAGCGATTGAACTTGTCAACAACTCGCGCTACGGCCTGCAAGCCGGCATATATACCGACAATGTTCATACGGCGTGGGAAGCAGCGGAGAAACTGCATGTCGGCGGGGTGCTTATTAACGATATTCCAACGTTCCGCGTCGATCATATGCCGTATGGCGGTGTGAAAGAAAGCGGATTTGGCCGCGAAGGAATTCGCTACGCGATCGAAGAAATGACGGAGTTAAAGCTGATCATTTTCAACCGGAATCGCTAACAAATTCGCCCGTGCCACTTGAAGTGGTGCGGTTTTTTATATTAAAAAAAGGATTTTCGCCAATCGTGCGGAATAAAGTAAAAGGAAATCGGTGAAACAGGGGGAGAACGATGGAAACAGTAGTGCTTTCATTTTCAGGAAATGTCGCAGTATTAGAGTTGAATCGTCCGGATTCGTTAAATGCGATGGACGTGCAAATGTTGAACGAATTGGTCGAAGCGCTTCGCCAAGTCGAACGAAGCGATGCACAGCTTCTTCTCATTCGTGGAAGAGGAAGAGGATTTTCCGCTGGCGGCGATATTAAAACGATGCTTCGCGTCGAAGATGAAGAAGCGTTTCATGACGTAATGAACACGATCCAGCAGCTCATTACGACATTGTATGAGCTGCCGAAAATTGTTGTCGCAGCGATTCATGGACCAGCGGCAGGATTAGGGTTAAGTTTCGCCTTGGCAAGCGATTATGTCATCGCGACAAAAGATGCGCGCTTAGCGATGAATTTTATCGGCATCGGGCTTGTCCCAGATGGTGGGGGTCATTTCTTTTTAGCGAAGCGCGTCGGTGAAGTAAAAGCGAAACATCTTATTTGGGAAGGAAAGCCGATGAGCGCGATGGAGGCATATGATTTAGGAATCGTCGATTTCGTCGTGGAAAACGAAGAACAAATCAAACAAAAACTAGCAGAATGGCAAGCAAAACCGCTACAAGCGATGATTGCAACGAAAACGCTATACGCCAAAACGACAAAAGACGAATTGCTGCACGTCCTTCAGCTAGAAACCGACGCCCAGCAAAAAATGCGGAAAACAACCGACCACCGCGAAGGCGTCCAAGCATTTTTAGAAAAAAGAAAACCGAACTTTATCGGAAAATAAGAACGAACGGCTCTTGTTCAGACGACAAGAGCCGTTTTAGCTCCACGCAAACAATGGTGCTAACGGAATAGATAATTCTTTAAATTGTACCGAGTGTAACGTGTCTTGTTGTCCGTACGTTGCGATTCGTTGGTACGTTCCTTCTTGCAAATAGTATACGTGAACCATTTGGTTGGCAGTATCAGCAATCCAGTACTCACGAATTCCGTGACGCTGATAAGTATAAAATTTTTCGTTATAGTCTTTTAAGGCAGTGGATGGTGACAATACTTCGACAACAAGTGCCGGAGCTCCGTAGCACCCCTTTTTTCTAATCTGTTTTTTGTCGCAAATGATAGCAATATCGGGCTGGACAATATCATCAGGAGTTTCCTTATCGTCTTTTTGACCAAGGAATACATCAAACGGAGCGACAAACACAAAACATTGTTTGTTTTGGAAAAAACGACGCAAGGAAAAATACAATTCTCCTACGACAAACTGATGCTCAGAAGACGGGACCGGCGTCATATCGTACGCTTTTCCGCTAATGAGCTCCCAACGCCCTTCCCACGTTTCCCAATCAGCATACGAATAGTTTTTGCCTTGATCAGGAGTAGCCACTGTCCCACCTCCCTTGAATATGGCTTACCTATAGATTAACAGAAGAACAAAAGAAATCAACAGAAGGGTGAGCAGTCCTTTGGTTTTGTGTTATGTCTTTTTGATAATGCTCATTAGCAAAATAATGAATAATCGGTGTACACGACATGTTTGCAATTTTCGATCCAAACATGATAAATTAATAGCAAAACCAATTGTACGAACATTTTTTTTAAGACGTAGTGTTTTTCAAAAGTAAGCAATAATGATACGTACAATTTATTAGGGGGGGAGGAGAGATGTTCGATGAATATCAACGTAAAGACAAAGTTGTTTGCAGGATTTTCGATAGTGATTGCGCTGTTAATTTTAATGGCAAGTGTAGCATATATGGAGATTCAGACAACCAACCGTAATTATCAGCAGTTGATAAGTGAGAAGATGGAAAAAATGATGAAGATGAAGCAGTTAGAAGTGATGGTTCAAGCTGCAAAAGGAAACATGGGAAGCTATTTAATAACGGGTGATCCTACTTCTTTAACGAATTTCAACAAGGCACATGAAGAGTATAAAAAACTATCTATAGGGCTTAGGAGAGAATTAACACAAAAACATGAGAAAGAATTATTGGTACAACTAGATGGATTGGAGGAGCAATTTTACCAACTCGGTCAGCAAGCGTTTCAGTTGAAGAGAAGCGGGGATTTCAAAGCCTACACAAAACTAATTTCTACGACTGGAAGGGAGATTATTTCGAAATTTGATAAAACTTCTCAGCAGTTAGTTGCTGTTCAACAGGTGGAACTAGATAACGTACAAAATAGCGTTTCCTCGAAAGCGCAAGTTATTCAGATATTACTAGTTGTTGTTAGTGGAGTCGCTATTATTGTAGCGTTTGTTGTAGCGTTGTATAATAGCCTAACTATTTCAAAACCTGTGGCAGTGCTTTCAGGAATGGCCAAACGCATAACAAGCGGCGATTTGAAAGAAAATGAAATTATGATAAAGAATCGGGATGAAATCGGTGCACTGGCAAAGGCCTTTCAACAAATGTTAACGCATTTACGGACAATGATTCAGCAAGTATCTATTGTTGCAGAACAAGTAGCCGTTTCTTCTGAACAACTGACAGCAAGCGCTGAACAGACGAGCAAAGCGACAGAACACATTGCGATGACGATGCAACAAATTGCTTTTGGAATGGAACAGCAGGTTCGAAATATAGAAGAGCAAGGAAAAACAGTGGATGAAATATCTAGTGATGTACAACTGGTTACCAAGCGTACAAAAAATGTTGCTGCTATTACAGCTCACACGTTACAGCAAGTTGTGAAAGGAAACGAGATTGTTCAATCAGCAGTGGCGAAAATGAACACGGTAAATGAAACAATAATCAATTTGGGTGAAATTGTAAGAACATTAGGAGAACGTTCAAAACAAATAGAAAGTATTCTTGAAATCATCACAGGAATCGCAGAACAAACAAACTTATTGGCTTTAAATGCCGCTATTGAAGCGGCAAGGGCAGGCGAATACGGGCGTGGTGTTTAGTGCAAAATGAAAGTACAGAGTTCTGCAACAAAAAAGTGCAGAGCTTCATGGCATAAAAAAAAGGCTTGCCAGCTCCTAAAATACCCTCTACTGTTTAAGGTTGTGAAGAACAAAACAGTGGAGGTAATGAAAG